>JBBISX010000082.1:0-3872 GCA_037441005.1 Candidatus Iainarchaeum sp. | reverse complement strand
CTGCTGAGGCTGCCGAGTGTGCTGGTGATTTTGGCAAGTTTTGGGAGATGCACGATAAATTGTTTGAAAATCAAACAACTTTAAGCATAGACAACTACAAAAAGTGGGCAAAAGAAATAGGGATAAATGACAACGCATTTGATAAATGCATAGACGAAGGAAAATATGCACAAGAAGTGAATAAAGACCTGCAAGACGGAATAAACATAGGAGTATTAGGCACCCCGTCATTCGTGATCTTATTACAAAACAATGAAAAAGTAAAACAAGCATTAACAGATTTCAAAAATAAAAACCCACAATACGCAGGTTATGTAAATGAAGTAGAAGACGAAAAAAACAAAGAATTGTACGGAATAGTGTTAATAGGAAAACTACCATACGAAGTATTCAAAGGGATAATAGAAGCAGGCAACGCATGACCTGCTTACCCTTTTTTAAAATTCTAACCTAAAAACAACAAAACTACCAAAAAATAAAAAATAAATAAAAAATCATAAGGCTAAAAGTCAAAAGCAAAAAGACAAAAACAAAACAACCAATGAGAAAAAACCAAAAAAAACCAAGAACAAAAAAAAGAAACGAAAAGCAGATAACGAGCCTAAAAAAGACTTCTGTATTGCAAAATTTTATTTTAAGTCTATGAGCAACAGACCAAACAAGAAACGAAAACAATTATGTTTTTATTGGTAAGCACTGAGAAAGTAATTATGAAAAAAACCAGAAAAAAAACAACGAATACAAATAAAACAAAAAAACAAAATAGAGAAGTCAAGATATACACTACGCCGACTTGCATATTCTGCAAAATGGCAAAAGAACACTTTAAACAACATAAAATAAAATACACTGAATTTAACGTCTTGGAAGACGAAGAAAAAGCAAAAGAAATGATTGAAAAGTCAGGACAACAAGGAGTACCAGTAATAGACATAGAAGGAAAAATAATAGTAGGCTTTGACAAAAACGCAATAAACAAAGAACTTGGAATAAAAAACTAAAATGGTTTTTATGGAAGAACAAGACATAATAATAATAGGCGCTGGCTGCGCCGGGCTGTCAGCAGCAATATACGCGGCAAGATTCAGGCTAAAGACACTACTCATAGGAGAAATGCCCGGAGGACTAATAACAACAACACACATAGTAGAAAACTGGCCGGGTTTCGTAAGCATAACAGGACAAGGCCTTGCAGACGAACTCAAAAAACACGTAGACGCAAATAAAGTGCCAAGTATATACGAAAGAGTAATTCAAATAACAAAGAAAAAAGACTTTGAATTTGAAGTAAAAACAGAAACAGAAAAAAAATACAAAACAAAAACAATACTTATAGCTACAGGCACTGAAAGAAGAAAACTCAACGTGCCGGGAGAAAAAGAACTAGCAAACAAAGGAGTGAGCTATTGCGCTACATGCGATGGCGCACTATTCAAAAACAAAACAGTTGCAGTGATAGGCGGGTCTGACAGCGCGGCAAAAGAAGCCTTATTTTTGGCAGAATACGCGTCAAAAGTCTACATAGTATATAGAGGAGAAAAAATAAGGCCTGAACCAATAAACGCAGAAAGAGTAGCCCAAAACAAAAAAATAGAAATAATAACAAAAAAGAACGTTTCAAAAATAGTGGGAAACAAAAAAGTAGAAGCAATCAACTTCAAAGAAGGAGGAGAACTGAAAGTTGACGGAGTATTTGTAGAAATAGGAGCAATACCAAACACGAAACTCGCAGAAGACATAGGCGTAAAACTCGCGGAAAACAAAGAAATAATAATAGACACATACAGCAGGACCAACATATCAGGGGTTTATGCTGCAGGAGACGTGACAAACAGACATTTCAAACAAGCAATAACAGGAGCAGCAGAAGGAGTAATAGCAGCATTCTCAGCCTACGAAGACATAAACAAAAACAAAGCAAAAACAAAGGTGAAATAAAATTGGATATTACAAAAGAATCTTTAGAGCTACACAGAAAAATGAATGGCAAAATAACGACTGAACCAAAAACAAAAATAAAAACAAAAGAAGACCTAAGCCTAGCCTACACTCCGGGAGTGGCAGAACCATGCAAGGAAATAGCAAAAGACAAAAACAAAGCATATGAATACACGATAAAAGGAAACACTGTAGCAGTAATAACTGACGGCACGGCAGTGTTAGGTCTCGGAGACATAGGGCCAGAAGCAGCGATGCCGGTAATGGAAGGAAAAGCACTGCTTTTCAAAGAACTCGCAGGACTAAACGCCTTCCCAATAGCGCTCAACACAAAAAATTCTGATGAAATCGTATCAACAATAAAAAACATAGCGCCTGCATTCGGCGGAATAAACCTCGAAGATATAGCATCACCAAGATGCTTCGAAATAGAATTAAGACTACAAGACATAGGAATACCAGTAATGCACGACGACCAACATGGAACAGCAATAGTGGTATATGCTGCCCTGAAAAACGCCCTAAAAGTAGCAAACAAAAAAATCAACGAAGTAAAAATAGTAATAAACGGCTCTGGTGCCGCGGGAATGACAATAGCAAGAATGCTGACATGCATAGGCTACAAAAAAAACGAATGCACGCCTGCAAAAGAAATAATAATGATAGACAGCCAAGGAATAATCTACAAAGACAGGCCGGGCTTAAGCTATTACAAACAACAAATAGCTGAAAGAACAAACAAACAAATGATAAAAGGAACACTAAAAGAAGCAATCCAAAAAGCAGACATATTCATAGGAGTAAGCAAACCAAATGTACTGACAAAAGAAATGATAAAAACAATGAACGAAAAACCAATAATCTTTGCAATGGCAAACCCGATACCAGAAATAATGCCGGAAGAAGCAATTGAAGCAGGAGCATACATAGTAGGCACAGGCAGAAGCGATTACCCTAACCAAATAAACAATGTACTCGCCTTTCCAGGAGTCTTCAAAGGAGCATTAGAAGCAAAAGCAAAAAAAATAACACCGGAAATGAAAATGGCCGCGGCAGAAGCTTTAGCAAACAGCATAAACCCAACAAAAGAAAAAATACTCCCAGACCCACTAGACAGACAAATACCAATAATAATAGCAGAAGCAGTAAAAAAAGCATACAACGAGGAACTGCAAGAATAAACAAAATAACAAACAATTAACAAAACCAGCCTGAAAAAAAATCAACAACAAAAACAAACAAAACAAGCAAAAAACTACCAAAAACCAACAAAAAGGCAAAATGCCCAAAAGTCTAAAAACCAAAAAAAGCAAAGAACAAAAAACTTACAAAAAAATAAAGCAAAAAAAACGACCAGACAAAAACCAACAAAAACAAAAAAAAACGCCCTAACAAGGCCTACAAAACAGACACAAAAAAACCAAAAAAAAAACATGAACAAAAAACCAGACAAAAAACAACCAAACAAGACCAAAAAAAGAAAAACAACAAAAAAACCGACCAAAAATTGACTGAAAACCACAAAACCCAAAAAGTCTAAAAACAAACAAAAAACAATAATTGCCGAAAAAACTCAAGAAAGCAAAGAAGAAACTGCTGACTTCAAATCCTCATAAGAACCAAAGCTGCGCTTGACACCGTTTACAAAAAAAGTCGGTGTAGCGTTAACGTTTATTGAATAGCCAAAATAAACATCGTTGTCAACTTTAGAAAAGTATTTGCCAGAAGAAAGACAAGAATTAAACGAAGAAACTTCTATGCCTAACTCAGCCGCGTACTTCTGGAGTTGATCCTGCCTTAAATTAGACTGGTTTTCAAAGAGTTTATCGTGCATCTCCCAAAACTAGCCAAAATCACCAGCACACTCGGCAGCCTCAGCGGCCTTTCTTGCATTATAATGCTGAGGCAAAGGAAATTGACTAAAAACAACCTTC
>JBBISX010000081.1:0-3906 GCA_037441005.1 Candidatus Iainarchaeum sp. | reverse complement strand
AATGAGCAAAGTGCCTAAATTGGCATAACCCAAGCCTAAAGTCCTATATTCAAAACTTCTTTGTGCTATTTCTTTTGAAGGGAATTGCGCCATGAGGACGCTTATTTCAAGGACTATGGTCCAAAGCCTTATTGCATGCACATAGCCTTCCAAGTTAAACTCGCTGTTTTCATCAACAAAACGCATTAGGTTTATGCTGGCAAGGTTACACGCAGTGTCATCCAAAAAAACGTATTCGCTGCAAGGATTTGTTGCCTTTATTCTTCCATCCTTTGGACAAGTGTGCCATTCGTTAATAGTGTCATCGTATTGTATGCCTGGGTCGGCACAATGCCAAGCTGCCAAAGCTATGTCATTCCAAAGATCCCTTGCCCTAATGGACTTTGCTATTTTTCCATTCGTCCTGAACTTTAAGTCCCAATAGCCATCATTCAAGACAGCCTCTATGAATTTGTTGGGAATTCTCACGCTATTATTAGAGTTCTGCCCTGAAACGGTCCCATAAGCTTCAGAATTATAATTAGTATCAAACTCTGGAAAACTAATTGAGTTATAGCCTTGCTCTGCAAGCTGAAGCACTCTTAAAATGTAGTTTATTGGAACGTTTTCCCTTAAAGCATCCTTGATTGCTTTTTTCAATTCAAGATTATACTTTACATCAACTGACTTTTTCTTATGCGCACACTCCATTATTTTGTTCAAATGCTGTTTGCAACTCTTGCTTCCTGAAACAAGAGAAGCAACTTTTTGCTCCTCTATGGCTTTCCACTTAACAAACCCCTCAATGTCAGGATGGTCTGCATCAAGAATAACCATTTTGGCGGCTCTCCTTGTTGTGCCACCTGACTTTATTGCGCCAGCCGCCCTGTCAAGGACTTTCAAAAAAGACATTAAACCAGAACTATAGCCTCCGCCTGAAAGAGGTTCGCCTGAGCCGCGAAGGCTTGAAAAATTCGTGCCTGTGCCTGACCCATACTTGAAAATCCTTGCTTCTCTCAAAGCCAAGTCAAAAATACCGCCTTCGTTAACCAAATCATCCCTCAAAGAAAGAATAAAGCAAGCATGAACCTGAGGCCTCGAATAAGCATCAGAACTCATCTGCAAAGCCCTAGTATTAGGGTCAACAAAATAATGGCCCTGCGCCGGCCCTGTTATGCCATACTTATAAAATAACCCGGTGTTAAACCACTGCGGACTGTTAGGCGCAGCGTACTGATTTATCAGCATGAACTTTATTTCATCCTCAAAAGCCTGCGCATCATCCCTTGAAGCAAAATAATTGTATTTTTCGCCCCAATGACGCCAGGTCTCAGCAAGCCTCTCAACCACCTGCCTAGCGCTTTTTTCACTGCCCAAAACAGGTTTGCCGTTATTGTCTAAGATAGGCTTGCCATTCTTATCAAACTGCGGCACCCCTGCTTTCCTGAAATACTTTTGAGCAATTATATCAGTGGCTATTTGAGACCAGCTCTTAGGTACTTCAATATCCTTCATTTCAAAAACAACACTGCCATCAGGGTTCCTGATGGAAGAAGTTCTCAACTCATAATCTACCTCAAAAAGAGGATCAACTCCCTTTTTCGTAAAAAGCCTGTTAATCCTAAGCCCTTTGCCATAAAGCCCTTTGCCCCTTTGAGAATTGTCGTTTACGATAGAATTTATAACCCCCATAAAAAAACCTCGATTTTAGCAGGAACTTAATTAAAAATAATTCATATATAAAAATGTTTACCAAAGAAAAACCTCGGTTAAAAAAATTAATATCTTGACGCAAAAAAAATAGAATTTCTAATTCAAAACTCGACAAATGATAAAAACAAGTTACTTTTTCTAACTTTGATTTGTTTATTTGTTCAGGTATTTGGGAGCAGAAAAAATGATTAAATAACAAAAACTCAAAAAAAACTTAAGACAAAACAACCTACAAAACAATTCAAACAAAACCAAATTAAAAAAATCACGAAAAACATACGATTTAATACCTTAGGCAACATGATTCAAGCCATTCCAAACAAAAACATAAGCTTCAACACAATTACCCACAAAACAAAAAAATAACAACAAAACAACACTTAATGCCAAAAAACCATCAAAAACAAAAAAAACATAACAAAGACTCAAGGCTTATGTCTTCAACCCGTTTGTCAAAATAAAATGCTTTTAATTTTTGACTTACCAAAATAACTTATAACCAAAGCATTAGGTTTTCATTCCAACAACTTTTTAATGATTAAATACTTTATTTTAGTCATGGACAATTTTAGTGAAGCAGAGGCAAAAGCTATTTCGCCTTTCTTTTCAAACCTTGACAAGAAAGTATTCGTGCTGAAAAACCTGCCTGAAGTAGTAAAAGGAGCCCTTTTTTCAAGGTACAGTAGAAGCGACAAGCCGTTGAGAAGGCTTTTACTGGATGAATTCATATTGAACGAAAACTCTTTATTCAAAGAAATAACATCGCCTGAAAAAATAGCAGAATCTCAGATCATAGCCACGAAAAAGGCAGAAGAATTTTACGACAGGATACTGGTTGGCTATGGCGATGACTCTGTTGCAGAGCTCGGCGGAGCACACATAGCATGCGAAAACATAAGCAACATAGCTGCAAAAGCGATAGAAGACTCAAGGCTGGGCATTTCGCATTTGGAGAAAAGCACGCGCTATGTCTACTTTGACAAAAAAGTCAATGGAAGATACCTTTATTTGCTTGAGCCGAAAATAATGGACTCAAGGCATGCAGACGATTACATAGCTACCTGTGACTCGCTATTCGACTCATATTCAAGACTCATAGAACCAATGAAAAAGTATTTGATGGAAAAGTTTCCAAAAGGAGAGGAAAGCGAAAGGGCGTACGAATCAAGCATAAAGGCAAAGGCCTGCGACATACTGAGAGGCTTTTTGCCTGCCTCAACCCTCACCAATGTTGGCCTTTACGGAAATGGCAGGGCTTTTGAGTACTTAATCATAAAACTCTCTTCTTCTGAACTCACAGAGCTTAAAACAATTGCAGGCGAAATGCATTCAGAACTAATGAAAGAAATCCCTTCTTTCGTAAAAAGGGCAAAAGGGCCTTTTGGCGAACAACACTCTGCATTTTTGGCTGACTTAAAAAAAACAGCGGAAAAGTTTTATGACTCGGAACTTAGCGGAATTCCTTTAGAAAAATCCAAAGAAGTAAAGCTCGTAAGCTATGACGAAAACGCATTGGACAAAATTATTGCCGCCACTCTTTACCCTTTTTCAGAACTACCCATGGTAGAAATAAAAAAAGCAGTGGCACTTCTGCAAGAAGAAAAAAAAATGTCTGTTCTTGAGAACCAACTTTCAAAAAGACAAAACAGAAGACACAAGCCAGGCAGGGCTTTTGAATATGTAAACTATGAGTTTGATGTGCTTATGAACTTTGCCTCTTTCAGAGACCTGCACAGGCACAGGGTTATGACTCAACAAAGGCAAAACCTCACGGTAAGCCACGGCTTTGACATACCGAAAGAAATAATAGAGATAGGTGAAGAAAAAAACTTTAAAGAACAAATGCATAACGCTGCAGAAACGTTTTATAAAATAAAAAAAGACTTGAAAAATGAAGCGCAGTACATAGTGCCTTTTGCCTATAAAACAAGATTTTCAATAGTAGCAAACCTGAGAGAGCTATACCATTTGATAGAACTGCGTTCAACTATCCACGGGCATCATGATTACAGACGCATAGTCCTTAAAATGCTCGGCGAAATAAAAAAAGTGCATCCTGAGCTGGTAAAGCATATGCAGTTCGTTGATTATAGGGAAGCAGGGCTCGAAAGGCTCGAATCTGAAAAAAGAACAGATAAAAAACTTGAGGAGCTAAAGAAAAAATATGAAAGCTGAAATAAAAGCAAAAATTGTATTGCTTGGAATTGGCTTTTT
>JBBISX010000080.1:0-3923 GCA_037441005.1 Candidatus Iainarchaeum sp. | reverse complement strand
CAATAATTACATTTTCTTTTAAGCCCAAAAGATAATCCACTTTTCCTTTTATTGTCTGGTTTTCTTTCAAGTCGTTGTTTTCAAGTTTGTGTATTATTACTTCGTCCTGTTTGAATACTTCAATTACTTTGCAGTTTTCTATAAACCCTGTGTCGTGTATTTGTCCTCCTGAGGTTGGGTAAAAGGCCGTTCTGTCAAGAATTACTATGTTGTCTTTCGAATAGAGCACTTTTGCTGTGAATTCTGTTAGTTGCCAATCTCCGTAATATAGTATTTCTGTAGGTTTTAGTTGTGGAAGCGGTATTTTTTCCTCTTTTTTTGTTTGGGTTTTTTGTTCTTTTTTTTCGTGCCTTTCAGCGAGCTTTGAGTAAAAGTCTTCTATTTTTATTGGTATTTTTTCTTTGCCTATTTCTTTTTTCAGGTCTTCGGGCCTTATGCCTTGCGAGTCATAAAGCTCAAGGAGTTCTTCTATGCTGTATCCTTCTTTTTCGTGTTTTTTTAAGAAAGCTTCTATTACTTGTTTTGCCTTTGCTTTGGTGTTCAAATATTTTTTTCTTTCATTTTCCATTATTTCTTTCACGTTTTCAAGGTTGTGGCTTAATTCTGGGTACATTGGTTTTAGGAATTTTGCGTGTTCTTCCATTACCTTTGGTATGTCTATTTTCCAGCCGTTGTCTTCAATGAAGCCTAAAAATCTCCTTATTACTATTCTCAGGTTGTAGCCGCCGCCGACGTTTGAGGGCAATGCGTTGTCGTTTATTGCTACTAACGCTGCTCTCGTGTGTTCCGCTATGCTGTATATTTGCGCTAGTGTTGTTATTTTTTCTTTGAGTTCTTTCTTATCCACCATTATTGCTTTTGCTATGCTTTCCCATGCTTTTTCTATGTCTTGTATTTCGTCCACGTTGAGCAGGGCTGAATATGGCAGGAATTTTTGCATTAGTTCTTCTTCTGGCTTGTATCCCGTTATTTCATAAAGCATTCTTGTCACTGATGGGAATGTTGTTTCGTAAGAGTTGCTTTTTCCTGTTGTGAGCCAAGGGACTCTTTCGTGCCCTTGTCCCATGTCTAGGACTTTTATTGAAAGTTCTTTCCAGCCTGTTTCTGTTTGTTCGTATTGCATGTAAACTTGGTTTCCTATTTCCATTCCTCTTGTAAAGAATTCTATGCATGGCCCGAAAGTCCCGCCGCCTGCCCACGCGTCTTCGTGGATTGTTATTTCGTTTTCCGGTATTCCCATTCCTTTGTTTATCCATTGGAAGTATTCTTCAAAGTAGGTTTCCATGCTGTAATCAGAGGCTTTTTCAAAGTGGAGTTGGCCTAGCATGTCAAAGCACACGTAATGAGAGCCTGTTATGCCTACATTGTCTATGTCGTTGAATCTTAAGGATAATTGTGGTATTATAACCGCGTTGCTCTTTGGTTTTATTTCGCCTTTCACGACAAAGGGCTGGAAAGGATAGATTGAAGCGCCTACCCAGTATACATCAGGTCGCCATCTTGCAACAACAGGGTATCTTTTGTATTCGTAGTAGCCAAGTTTTACAAAGTGGTTTTTGAATTCTTCCCAGGTGCTCAAGTATTCAAACCTTTTTTTTGTAGGCGGGTTTCCTATGAAAGAGTAGCCGCCGCAACATGCTGGGTCGCCGCAGGTCTTTCTGTCTTTGTCTTGCGTCCAATAGTTTTTGCCGCAGTTTTCGCATTTTTTCCTGAAAAACCCTTTTTCCTTGAGTTTTTTTACAGGGTAGTTTTTTTCCGGTTCTTTAGCCGCCTTTTCCCTATAAATAAACTTTATTTCTTTATCAGACATCATTATTATTTCACTCTTCAAAAAGTAATTTAAAGAAAAGCGTGTTTTAGAAAAAATTAAATTTAGAGTTTTTGTTATGTTTTTCATGCCGAAAATCAAACCTGTGAAAAAAGCGGTTCCTTTTAATGAACTTCCTATGTGCCTTGTTCATGGCTTAGACGAGCTTTTAGGATCTCGTCAATCAAGAAATAATAGGGCGTTTGAGGGGTTGGCTAAGGGCGCAAGCGCTTTTGGTGTTTTTGGTCTTTTTTCTTTACGCCTTGTTAAAGAGGAATTTAGAATTCCTTATGTTTATGGAAACATGATTTTTGGCTCTTTATTGGGTTTTTTTTTCGCGAAAGACGTTTGTCAAACAAGGAAGTTAGAGAAGTGACTTTTAGGTTTGCTAAGAGTCTCACTAGCTATTATGAGTCAGAAGTCAAAAAAAAAGCTTGGCATAGCAATAGATGAGGGTCTTCCATTAAATTCTTTTTTCAAAACTGAAAAAGAGGCCATGTCAGCAATGGCAATAAAGTTTTTGGTTCATTATTACAAGTATATTTATGTCAACAGGAATGGCGACTTGGTCGGGACGAATGTTAAGTTGGGGCGTTATGTTATTAGAACAGATAAAGTAAAGTATGGTTATTATCTTTCAGAGTCAAATACTGATTTGTAAATAACTGTTTTATTGAAAATGGTTTCTTTAATTTTTTATGTATTAGCTCATAATGTTGATTGGCGAAAGCTAAGCCTGAAAATTTAGGGCAAAGATTTTAACGGTTCAGGGCTTTTAGTTCTTTTGTTCTGCTGTTTTTTTTTAGGTTTTGAATTCAACTTCATTTGTCTTTCAGGTTTCTTGTTAGTTTTGTGTTGAAAAATGAAAATTCCTAAAAGCAGGCAAGTTTTTGTTTGTGTTTTTTTTATCTGTTATTTCACTTGTTCTATTTTTTTATTCTATTATTATTGCTGGTTTTTTCGGCATCGCTTTTTGGGCTTTTTCTTTGTGTGTTGTTTCTTCAGACTTTTCAATAAAAACCTTGCATTTGAATTCGTTTTCTAAAAATTCTGTGTTTTCTTTTATTATTTTTTCTTCTTCTAATTCTGTTTCGTTGTATGTTTTTGCTTGTTTCATGGCTTGTTTTGCGAATTGTTCTGCTTCTTTTCCTTTTTGCCTTATTTCAGGGTCTTGCATTAGCCCTTTCATTATTTCTTTGAAGTCTATTTTATCTTTGCATGTTTCTTTGGCTATTTTCATTCCTTTGTGCTTCCATTTTTGGGCAGTCATTATGGTGATTTTTTTTGGTTCTTTTATTTTTGCTATTTCTAGTATTTGCTTTATGTCTTCCATTATTGTTTTTATCATTTCTTCTGTTTGGTTTGCTTTTTCTGAAATCTTGTTTTTGTCGTAGTTTGGCCATTTTGCCGTGCTTGCCATTCCGTTTTGGTTTAGTATTGCCCATGCTTCTTCTGCTATAAAAGGCATTATTGGTGCTATCATAAGTGTTTGTGCCTTGAGTGCTTCTTCTATTGTTTTTTTATTTGGCTTGTTTCCTATTCTATACAAGTACCATTTGATTGTTCTTTGCATTTCAAAGAACGCTGTTCTGAGCGCGCTTTTGAACATTGCTTCTTCCATGTGTTTTGTTGTTTGCATTATTATTTCGTTTGTCTTTGATTCAAGCCATTTGTCTATTTCGCTTGTTTTTCTTTCAGTGCTTTTTTCCATTATTGTTTTTATTTGGTTGAGCCAGTCTTCCAGTTTTTGATTTATGGTTTCGGCTAAGCTTATTTCAAAGTTGGCGTCATCTAGGCCTTCTCCGCCTGAGAGTACTGCGAACCTTGAGGCATCGCAGCCGAATTTTTCAGGCAGTTCCCTGAGCAGTATGAAGTTTCCTTTTGACTTGGACATTTTTTCGCCGTTGACTGTTATCCAGCCGTTCACTCCTATGCCTTTAGGGTGCTTTGTTTCATCTTCCCATATCGCAGCATGGTTGAATATGTAGAATGTGAGATGGTTTTGTATTAGGTCTTTTCCTGAGTTTCTGAAGTCAACTGGGTACCAGTATTGGAATTCTTTTCTGAGTTTTTCGCATTTTTCTTTTTCTACTAGTATTTCTTTGCTTTCTTTTCC
>JBBISX010000079.1:0-3930 GCA_037441005.1 Candidatus Iainarchaeum sp. | reverse complement strand
GCCGCTGAATTGCTTTCTAAAGGGCAGATAGTGGCTTTTCCTACTGAAACTGTTTATGGGCTTGGCGCTAATGCTTTTGATGAAGAAGCGATAAAAAAAGTTTTCAAAGCCAAAAAAAGACCTGCTGACAACCCGCTAATAATACATGTTTGCGATAAAGAACAGGTTTTTTCCATCGCGAAAGGAATCAACGAAAAGGCAGTGAAGCTCATGAAAGCTTTTTGGCCTGGGCCTCTTACTCTAATATTGGAGAGTGCTGGAAAAGTGCCGAAGTGTGCAACAGCAAACCTCAAAACAATAGCAATCAGAATGCCAAAGCATGAGTTTGCCTTGTCTTTGATAAGTTCCTGCGGTTTTCCATTGGCGGCTCCTTCTGCAAACATTGCGGGAAAACCAAGCGCTACTGAGGCGAAGCATGTGCTTGAAGACTTTAAAGGCAGAATTCCGTGCATAATAGACTCAGGAAAGACAAGAATTGGCATTGAGTCGACTGTTTTGGACTTAACAAAAAAAAAGCCTGTTTTGCTGAGGCCTGGAAAAATAACTGTTGAAGAAATTGAAAAGGTAATAGGAAAAATAAATATTCATGAATCTGTAAAAGGAAAGGCTGTGAAAGGTAAGGCGCCTTCTCCCGGAATGAAGTATAGGCATTACGCTCCAAAAGCAAAAGTTTTTTTGTTGTCGCATTCTCTCAAAGCCGGAGAATTGGCTGACATGGCTGATAAAAAAGCCAAAAGTAAAACGGCCCTCATAATTCATTCTGAGTTAAAGCTGAAGTGCAGTAAGTGCAATGTAATAAAAGTAAGCAAAAGTGAAAATGCTTTTGCTAAAAGACTTTTTTCCGAATTCAGAAGGCTTGACAAATTGAAATACAAAACAATAATAGTACAAGGTTTTCCTGAAAATGGTTTTGGATTGGCTTTGATGAACAGGCTTAAAAAAGCCTCAGTGAAAAAATAAAACAAGGGTGTCTTCATGAAAAAAACAATATGCCTTGGGGTGGAAAGCACGGCACATACCGCAGGCATAGGAATAGTCGATGAAAAGTGCAAAGTAATTGCGAACGAAAAAATTTCTTATGCTACTAAAGAAGGCGGATTAATCCCAAGGGAACTTGCAGAGCATCATTCAGAATTCTTTCCAAGGGTTTTGAAGACTGCGCTAGACAAATCAGGAGTAAAGCCGGGAGAATTGTCTTGCATTGCCTACTCCAAAGGGCCCGGCATAGGGCCTGCACTTTCAGTTGGTTCTGTTTTAGCCAGGTTTCTCGCTTTGGTTTATGAAAAGCCTTTGGTTGAAGTAAACCATTGTGTTGCGCACATAGAAATAGCAAAAAAAATGTGCAAAGCTAATGACCCTTTGATTCTTTATATTTCTGGAGGAAACACTCAGATAATAGGCAAAGCCAAAAAAGTTTATGTTGTGTATGGAGAAACTCTTGACATAGGGCTTGGAAACCTACTTGACTCTTTCGGCAGAAAGCTTGGGCTTGGTTTTCCACAAGGCCCAAAGCTGGACGATATTTATTTCAAAAAAAGCAAGTACTTGGAGCTGCCTTACACTGTTAAAGGCATGGACCTTCAATTTTCAGGGCTTCTTACTGCTGCAACCAAAAAAATAGGGAAGGAGAAAGACCATGATTTGGTGTATAGCCTCATGCACAACGCTTTTTGCATGGTTGCAGAAGTAACTGAAAGAGCTTTGGCGCAGACTGGCAAAAAAGAGCTTTTGGTTGCTGGAGGAGTAGCGGCTTCAAAGGCTCTTAGGAAGATACTTTCAAAAATGTGCAAAAGCAGGAAAGTAAAACTGCTTATTTGCCCAAAGGAATATTGCACTGACAACGGGGTAATGATAGCATACGCGGGATTGCTGAAATACCTTGCAGGAGACACTACGCAAATAGAAAAGTCAGGCATTGACCAAAACTTCAGGGTTGACTTAGAAAAAATAAACTACTAAAAAAACTAATTACCAAATAAAAGCCGACAAGGAAAAAAACCGCAACAAAGCTCAATACTTAAAATACTATTCAAAACGGTTGGCTTGAAAAATAAAAAAAAACTATTACGAAGGATTATGGCTTAAGACTAAGCAAGGCTGTTTATTCTTTTAGGCATGTAAAATAAAAAGGCCGCAAAAAATAATTATTATTCAATTATTCAAGCCTTAGAATAACATGCTCAAAAACAAGGCAAAGACTTATGAAGTTGCGTTTTCCAAAAACAAACTATTAATACAGCTTAACTATGTTC
Source organism: Candidatus Iainarchaeum sp. (assembly GCA_037441005.1). GTDB lineage: Archaea > Iainarchaeota > Iainarchaeia > Iainarchaeales > Iainarchaeaceae > CABMIU01. The sequence continues at coordinate 1,678 of JBBISX010000079.1, read as the reverse complement.
TGATTTTGAAAAAAAAACAATTTACAATTAGAAGCTGTAAGAATGCCAAAGGCAACATTTTATATTTGTTAAAACATAATTTAGTTGTCTGGTGATAATTTGGCGTTCTTAAGAAAAGTTCTGGTTTATGTTGTTGGCTTGCTTTTGATTGCTTTTTTAGCTATGCAGTTTGGTTTCGTGAGGCTTGGCTCTGAAGGAATAAAAGCAATAGACGAAAAATATGGCGTTAGCAATTTGAGTGTTTATCCTGAAAATAATAAGTTAAAAGATTATGAAAAAGAAATAGAGCAAGTAATAACTTTTAACGAACCTGAAAGAAAAGAGAAGGAATTAAAGCTCGAAATTGTGCGCTTTAGAAATTATTTTATCGGCTACTTGGAAAACAGGAGCAGGGTTGATTTTCAAAACCCTGTTTGCGGAACAGAGAGCGAAGGAGCTGTAAAAATGAAAAGCGATTTTAAAAAATCGTTTGAAATTACAGAAAGCCTCTTGCCAGAAATGGAGTCGTTTGAAAAAGAATCTTTAGGCAATACATCAAAACAAGCTCTGCTTGAAATACTGAAAAGCACTTCAGAGACAATGAAAAAATCAAAAAATGTAATTGAAAAAATATGTTAAGGTGTTTTTTTGAAAGACAGGCTTTTGAGTCTTGGCGCTGAAGCCGAGGTTTTTCTAACAACCTATTACGGCAGAAAAGCGGTTTTAAAAAAAAGGAAAAGCAAAAGTTATAGAGAAAAAGAGCTTGACAGAAAGATAATAAAAGAAAGGGCGAAAGAAGAGTGTATTCTATTGCACAGGGCAAAGTTGGCAGGTCTGAAAACACCTGCAGTGTGGAAAATAAGCAGGGATTTTTCAGTTATAATGGAATACCTTGAAGGGAAAACCTTGAAAGATGAAATAATGGAAGGAAAAACCGAGCTTATAGAAAAAGCCGGGGAAAGCGTAGGAATTTTGCACGAAAACAATATTATCCACGGGGATTTAACAACATCAAACTTTATTGTTCAAGGAAAAGAATTGGCAGTCATTGACTTTGGCTTAGGTTTCTTCTCTTCAAAGTATGAAGACAAGGCTGTTGATTTGCTAAACTTCAAAAAAACTTTTTTATCCATTCATTTTGATTTCATGGAAAAATGGCAAGATTTTCAAAAAGGCTACGAAAAAACATGCAAAGACGCAAAACATGTTTTGAAGCAAATCAAGAAGGTAGAAGAAAGGGCAAGGTATTATTGAATAAAATTGAAAAATCGACAAACTAAAAGAAACAAAAAAACAAACGGCTCTGTTCCAATCTTTTCAAAATTCTTTTTCAGGTATAGTGTGCTTAAAAATAAAGTATAACGGGAGTGAGAGAATGCTTATTATAATGCCGAACACTATTAATGGAAATTCAAAACCCAAGATCTCTATGGGTGTGTTTATTTGCAAAAGCATGAAAATGCAGGATAAGGCCCCTAAAAGGGACACAATGGGAATGTTTGCTACACTGAACGGTATCTTAAAAGGCCTATAGGAATTAGGGTGGCTTATTCTCATTTTTATTGTTGAAACATTTACCATGAAGAACATGGTAAAAATAAAGTAGTTTGAAAGCAGAGCTACCTTGTCAAGCTCTTTTAAAAAAACAAACAGCATTGAAACCAAGCCCGTAAAAAGCACTGCTATGTATGGTGCTTTT
>JBBISX010000078.1:0-4018 GCA_037441005.1 Candidatus Iainarchaeum sp. | reverse complement strand
TTCTCTTTTGAAGAGAAAGAAAAAGTTTGTGCTACAGCCGGACGCATTAGCTACTATGCTAAGGCGGGCATCTAAAAATAAAGACTTTGTTAGGTTTAAAACACTTTATGTTTCTCTTAACTCAAAAGCCCAATGCTTTTCGCCATCTTGGTTTTGCTTAAGAATATTGCTTTTATTCTGATTTTAATCTAAGTTGGAGAAATAATTTATTTTTTGCTTTGGCTCAAGGTTCATTAGCCTGCTTTCAGGCTTTGAGTTTTTTTTGACTTTTTCGCTTTTTAAGCAGTTTGGCTTTATTACCAATCTGCTTTAATTTTTATGCCATGAAGTTAATTACATGGGAAAGACAATAATGTATCTTCTTCAGCCTGACAATTACTTGGCAGGGGTTCTTAAAATAGCTTCTTCGTTGAAGTCTAAAGTAGTTATTTATGTTACTGCCAACAGGTCATATAATCACCTTACAAATTTTTTCAAATCAAAAGGCTTTGACACTTCAAATTTTTTCTTTATTGACTGTACCGGCGCGGTTGAAAACAACATAGAAAACTCTAAAGTAGAGAACTGTATTTTTGTAAATAGCCCTCAAAACCTGACTGAAATAAGCATTGCAATTCATGAGTTGGCTGAAGAAATAAAAGGCGATAAAGCCTTGCTGTTGGATTCTTTGAGTACTTTGCTATTATACAACGATGCTGAAGTAATAGGAAAGTTTTCACATTTTTTCATAAACAAGCTTAATTTGTCAGGCATAAATACAATAATATTGGCTTTGGAGTCAGATATAAACAATGACATAATAAAGAGGCTTGAGGCTATGAGTGACGAGGTGGTCAAGATATGAATTATTCTGAAATAGCGTTTTCAATAATAGGTTACCTTTCTTTTTTAATGCTGGTGATGGCTGCTATTTTCTCTTATAAAATTTTCAAGTTCAACAAGAAGGAAGTCTCTTGGCTTTCAATATACCTTGGTATAATATCCTTGTTGATATTTCAGTTCTTTCTTTTTGAAGAAACATACCTTAATAGCTTTTTTTCCAGCGAATTGAAAAAGCCGCTTTCTTATTCTCTTTTCCTGCTTTCCAGTTTCATGCTTGTTTGGGGCCTTTGGTCTATGAACAAAAGCTTTCAAAGGTTTGAATTTTTCAGCATGTCTGCGAGAGAAAAAATAAAGGATTTTCTCAGTAGCTTGGACCAGAAAAAAGCAAAATCAATAACAAATAAAAGCCAAAGAGGCAAAGGCAGGAAGTTGAACGATTAAAAAGCCCAGATTAACAAATTCAACGCCCGAAAGCCTTGCAAGTTTTCTTTTTTCCTCGGAAGTCCGCCAAAAAATGATAAACTTTTACCTTTGGACCATTGTCCTAAAGCCAGTGAAAAGACAATACAAAAGCTCCGTGATTTTTAGCCATTTCAAAAATCAGGTAATGGCTAACCACTTGCTTTAATGTTTTTTATGGCCGAATCATTTTTCTCTGCCTTAATTTTTTGGGCCACTTTGGTTTTTCTTCTTCCTTTTTTTCCAAACCTTGGCCAATCAAAAAGAAGTATGCCAGCGGGCAGAGGAAAGTCACCCAAAAACCGGCTATGAAATAGGATTCAGGCTTAATAAATTCAATCTCCCCAATCAAAATGAGAACAACCAAACCAGCAACGCCGAAAACCATTTTTCCAACTATTAGTTTTTTTTCAGAGTCGTAGTTCATTAGCTTCAGCAAAAAAACTCCCGTGAAGTACCCGAAAAAGAAAGCAGCAACCCAAAAGCTCCTGAATACCAGCGTTGTTCCTATGCCGAGCATCAAGAAAGATATTACTCCAGTTTCTTCAAGGACTCTCTTCCTGTTGACTTGAATTTTAGGAAAGTTTTCTTCCACGCCCCTTATTATTGTCCCAAGAGCAAAACCGAGTAAGGCGCCTATGATTACATCTAAAAGATAATGTGCCCCAAGATACACCCTTGAAAGCATTACCATTACAACCATCAACAACAGCAAGCCTTTCCATCTAAGTTCATTGCTATGAAAGTACGCGGCAATTGCCCCGGCACTGCCTGCGTGCGTAGAAGGAATCGAATAGCGCCCTTCAGCATCAAAAGCAAGTACCCTAAACTCTTCAGGGCTGGGCCTTATTCTCCCTATAAGAGGCTTTATAACTGAAGTCAGGGCGATTACAAACATTAGCATAGCAGTCATCACGAAGGACTTTTTTTCTTCGCCCCTCCAAAAAAGATAAGCTGCAAAAAACATCCAAAAAGCAGGGTTGCCTAGCAAAGTAACCAATGAAAAAAAAATGTCAAGGGCAGGACTCGCAAAAGACTGGACAAGTTTGCCAAAAATCACTTCAAACCAAAAAGGCTCCATGGCTACACTTTCGTTTTCTTTAGCTTTTTCATTCCAGGTATTTCTATGCTGGAATAATCTACGCTTAATCCGCACTCCTTTAAAGCCTTTTTCGTCGCATAAACCCTGCAAAACTGCTCTAATTCTTTTTGCTCCGCACTCTGAAGGTCAGGCAAGGCACAAATTTCTTTTATCGCAGAACTCACTTTTCTTGAATTGATTTCCTCAAGAGCCTTCGCAAAGTCTTTCTTTTGAAGACCCAAAGAAGCTATTGCATCATCAACCTTCTTCAAATCAACAATCTTTCTCAAATTTTCTTCTACTTTAGAATCAACGCTGTTTGTAAGACCAGCCAAAAACTCCATTACAGTCCTCGGGTCAGTGGCAGGCTCTATTTTGAGCTTCCTTATAGAAACCCAGTCATCATAATTGGCAACGAACTGAATATACTTTTCCTGAGACATACATTAGTTAGTTGAATAATACTTAATAAATACTTTAGCTCGTCAAAAAAGCCTAAAAAATGTTCCATTTGCCTGCCCAAATTTACAAACTCTTGAATTAATGTAAATTTAAAAGATTAACGCAGGTCTAAGATTGCAGGGGTCAAGCTTGGGCTTATTAGAGATCATTTTACTCGGCATTGCACTTATAGCATGCGTTTTTGTTTCAGTAGTGCTTTCAACAGTTGTTGCAAAATTCTTCCATTTTGATTCTGAAAAAAACGTAAAAGAAATAACCGAATCACAAAGGCAATTAAACGAACAAATATCAAAACTTTCCTCTTCAAGGACTCATGAATACAACGAACTGAAAGAAAGAGTTGAAAGGCTGGAAGAAAAAATAGAAATCCTTTTGATGCCTGAAGGCAAACTCAAAGAAACAGAATTAGAAAAAATCAGAGTTCACAAAAGAGCCTAAAACTATAAAACTAATCACAAAACCTGCCAAAAGACAAAATAAACAGCCAAAGGTAAAAGCCACTTTAAAATAAAAGAGACGAATGGCATCTACTTTTGGTCATTTATTTTGCCTTATTTTGTTTTATGCAATGCCGTAAAAAAAGCCGGCGGGGAGATTTGAACTCCCGACCTGCCCGTTACCAACGGGCTGCACCAACCAGCTATGCTACACCGGCATGCAAAAAAATAATTTGAAAACAATTAAAAACACAAGGCAATGCCCTGGACGGGATTTGAACCCGTGTGTCCACCGTGAGAGGGTGGTGTCCTTGACCGGGCTAGACGACCAGGGCAAAAGCATTAACGCATATAATCAATCTTCAACTAATTTTTAAAATCAAAGCTTTTACCACAGCAAATTTTAATAATATTCGAATTGTTATTTAGGAAATGGCGGAATTAATACAAAGCATAATTGTTTTAATTTTCGGCGCGATACTTGTTTCATTTTCAGCTTCTGAGGCCATAAAAAGAGCCTTGTCGTTGTCTTACACGCTTAAGATTTCAGAGTTCGCAGTGAGCTTTATCCTGATAGGAGCTATGGCAGTATTTCCAGAAATGCTGATAGGCGTGCTGTCTGCCATAGAGGGCACTTCTTCGTTCGGAGCAGGAGTAGTGATAGGCTCAAACATTGCAGACCTGACCTTGATAATAGGGTTAGTAGCTTTTCTAACAGGCGGCCTAAAGCTTACTACAGAGACAATAAAAGGCTTCA
>JBBISX010000077.1:0-4094 GCA_037441005.1 Candidatus Iainarchaeum sp. | reverse complement strand
TTATGATATTTTGGAAAAAAACATTAAGCCTATTAAGAAGACTAGGCTTTTTTTGATGGCTTTTTCAAAAAAAGAATGGAACGAGGCAATAAAATTATCTTCAAAATTGAGAGAACTCGGAATAGGAGTTGAGATGGACATAATGGAAAGAAATGTAAAGAAGAACATAGAGTATGCAAACAAAAAAGGCATAAAGTTTTTTGCAGTGCTTGGAGAAAACGAAATAAAAAACGGAAAAATAAAAATCAAAGACTTGGAAAACCAAACCGAGCAAGACTTCAACATAATAGATTATCAGGGCATAAAAAAATACTTAATATAGTTAAATTAAAGTAAAAGGCCAAAAGCTTAAGCTACAAAAACTTATTAAGAAGGCAAAGACAACAAACAAAAGAGGAAACGGCAGGCAAATAAAAAACCACAAAGCAAGAAAAAATAGACAATAAACGATCAACTAATATCAATTAATATGGCAGATACGGCTTGTTTTAAACAAAAATACCCAAAATTAAAGCAAAAATACCAGAATATTAATTAACTTCCTTTGATTAATTAGTTATATATTTATTTGTTTTGATTGAACTAAATTATCAGGGTTTTATGGTTTTTGTAATACTCTACGAAGCGCTAAGGCTAAACTTTCGATTTTTCGTAAACTTGATAATCTTTTTATTTCTTTCAGTTTCATGTACTTTCTTTTTCCTAAAAACTATGTTGAATTTTTCATACTTTTTTGGATAAGAATATGGGCATTAATGGACTTTGGAAAACTAATAGGCTTGAATATCACTGGTGCTTATTTGGTCGCAATAGACCTTATTGTAGAATACTCTCTTTTTACACTTTTTAATTCCTACACGCCGCTGAAAAAATACGCAGTGTTTGTGCAGATAACGGCCGCTTACATAATCTTACTTTGTTTTGCTTTCTTGGTGTGAGCTATGAGTTATTTTAAATTTGCAGTTTATGGGCTTTGGACATCGCTTATTTACTTGGCTTTAATAATAATAGGCGAATTGACTTTTCCAGGAAGTTTATACGACACTGCTTTCAGCGATTTGGGAATAATCTCTGTCTTCTGTGCAATCATATCCACTATAATATACCTGCTAAGGTCAATTCAAGTTGGTTGAGAAAGCCAGACAGACAAAAGTGGGAATGCCGAGAGGCGGATTCGAACCGCCGACACCGGGCTTATGAAACCCGTGCTCTGACCGCTGAGCTACCCCGGCTATTGAGCTAAAAATTAAGTGAGACAGAACCAATTTAAAACTTAAGCGCAGAGCGGACAAGCCTCTGGGTCAGACAAAAACTGGAATTGCACAACATGGCCTCAAGCTGCTCTTTGTTCCGTGTTTCGTTTGGATTTTTGGGCTTTAGCCGCTTTCTTGTTCCTTGGTTTTCGTGTTTTTCAGAGCTGCAACCGAAGATTAAAATTGTTTTTTAACCAAGGCATTACTGAAAATTTGGCTTAAGCGCCAGGCCTTGAGACTAATTGGATTTTTTTGCCGTAAAGAACTATTTTGTCTGCATAGCCCAAGAAAAGCCCTGTTTCTATTACGCCTGGAATGTTTTTGGATTGAATTTCAAGGTCTTCATAACTGAATATTTTATCTATTTGTACATCAATCACATAATTGCCTGTTTCTGTCTTATAAGGCACTCCTTTTGTTTCTCTCCGCTCTGCCTTGCCGTAAGAGTCTAATTGGTTTAATGTTCTTTTCCACCCAAATGTCGAGACTTCAAAAGGAACAGAGCCTCTTATTTTCTCTACAAAAGCCGACTCATTGGCTATTATAATCAACATGGCTGCGCTTTGGGATATCATTTTGTCTCTTATGAAGGAATGGCTGTGCCTTTTCAAAAAATTAAAGTTCTTGTCAATTTGATCTGCAAAATCTATTGCAACGTCTATTTCTCTCTCGTTCAAGTCTGCAATGGTTAGGCCAAGGCTAGAAGCTATTGTAGCGTTTTTCATTGAAGTTGGAATAAAATCAATGTTGTTCAAAGGAACATTGTCGTCTTCAATTGCCAAAGCCAGTTTTTTCAGGAACTTTTCCCCCATAGAATTAGAGCCAATGCTTATTACATACCCGTCCGTTATGTATCGCGAAATTATTTGCTCAACATGGCTTTCTTCCATAATAATCAATACACCAAAGAGGTATTTAAGCAATTAACCAAAAACTTAAGACTCAAGACTTGCCATAATATGAATAATAACATAAATAACAGCAAAAAAAAACGCGACAAAGACTTGCGCCTTAATAAGGCTCAAGCTTTCAGTACAACAAAAGCTCACGGCTTGCAAAGGCTCAAGAGCTTTTAGCCTTTTGGCTTAAAAAAAGTTTTACAATAGCCGTGTGCTTTACAATTATCCGTGTCTTTCATGTTTCAGCTTTGCCTATTTGCAGACAACCGAAAATTGCAACCAATGCCAAAAAGCACCAACAAGAATTAGACTGCTTAAGACATTCAGGCTTTCAAAAAACCTTGAAAAAACCTGCGATTTAAGGCTTTAGGTCTTTAAAAAATTTAGTTTTACAATTCGCCAAACCAAATTAAATACCAGCGCCCTGAAAAAAGACCTAGTAAAGTCTTTTATTTTACAACGAAGTTTATTTGACTATGCTATTAGAAATTTTTTCTTCGGCAGTAACCTTGGCCAAGGGGTCTTTTTTAATTTCCGTTCCAGTTTATTTGCTTGCAGTAGCCGTGGCTTTTGTTAGAAAAAAAATAATTGAGTCAGGGATTAAAAATTGGCTTTATTCAAGCTTTATCTCAACTGCCTTAATATTGTTCGTTTTGTTTTTCATCGCTTATTTTTACCCAGCCTTGACTGCAATGCAAGAACAGGAAATAGGCAAAGTGCCTTCAATAATAGCTCCTTCGGCAACGGAAACAATTGCAAGCATTTTATTCGGGGCATGGAAAGTAGTCGCAACAACACTTTTGGTTTCAGCCATACTAATGCCTTTTGAACTCATAGGCTCCTACATTCATTCCAAAGTTGTTGAAAAATTCCCAAAACTTAACGATTATGCAAGGCTTTACCTTACTTGCTTTGCCTGCTCAATAATAGGCACGATAGTAATACTATTCATAATACCAGAACTCCCGACAGGCGTAATTTACTTCTTATACTTCGGATAACTCGAAAAAAATAAAGCTAAAAACAAGGCTTTAGAAAATAATTTAATGCTGCCGAGAGACAAAAAACCAAAGCAAATGAAAAAAAAAACCAAAGGCAAAAAAAGACCTGACAAAAACACAAAAAAACAAACTAACCAACAACAAAAACACGGCTAAAGACTAAAAAAAACAAAGACCGCAAAAAACCTGCAAAGAGACTTCAACTACTTAAAGAGTTTCATCAACTTCTCTTTAGACTCTTTTTAAACAATACATTAAAATATTAGTTTTCAAAATTAATAATTCACATGACTAACAAAAAAACCTTAATAGCTATAGCCATTGCCTTAGCCTTTATTTCTCACGCAAACGCTGTTGAATTAACCCTGGAAGAAAGTTTATCAGGGAGCGGATCATCATATTACCAAGTTGGGGGTGAAGTTTGCAGCATTCCTACAGTGCCAATTACAATAAATGGAAGAGTTTATATTTCAATAAGCACAGATGTCCAAAACATAATACAATGTACAGAAACAAGCCCAACAAATTATGAAGAATATGGGTGTACAGGTTTTGAATGTGATTACATACACGATCCAGGTAGTCAGGCCCCTCACACTGATCCTATGCATACAGAATACAGTTACAAATCAATAGAAAGTCAAACAATAAAAAGAATAGCAGGAAAAGGACCACACCAAGCATTCTATTTAGAAGGGATATCAGACAAATGGATAGCAACAAATACTGGAGAACATGACCAAAGACCATATTCTTACGGCTCATATTCCGCTTATGAACCACTAATAAGCTTATATGCTTCAGGAATGGCCCTAGGCGCAGGGGTCCAAGAATACGTAACGGTTTCTGGAAGCGCAGGAGACATATTATCAGAATCAGCCAAATCCGCAGGCTTCGATGTAGAACGACGAATAGGCGGAACAGACGAAATCGTTTTCGGC
>JBBISX010000076.1:0-4114 GCA_037441005.1 Candidatus Iainarchaeum sp. | reverse complement strand
TTCGCAACTGACGGAAAAGGCCATGTTAAAGAAGGGGCAAAGGCAGAGATTTTCCAAGTAATTGAAAAAAAAGGAGTAAGGGATAATAACGCGAGAAAAATACTTGATTATGCTGTTGAAAACTATGGAAAACTGCCCTTTGCGGAAAGATGGTTGCAAAGAGAACTAAAAATACCAGAGTTTGCAAGGCGAATAGCCTTAAGAGAGCTTTTGCAAAAAAAATGCATTATGTCCTACCCTGTCCTGAAGGAAGATGAAGGAAAAATTGTCACTCAGGCTGAAACAACAATCGTGATTTTTGAAGGAAAGGCAGTAAGGCTTGTTTGAGAAAAATAGAAAACTGAAAAATCAAAAAAAACAACATCCGAAAACTGCTTAAAAACAACCGGAAAAAGAAAACTTTAAATTAACATAGTAATTTATTTGATAGGTTTTTCAATGGGATTGTTTTCAGGGATTCTTAAGCTTTTTGGAATAGGAAATTCGAAAGACCCTAGCTATGAAAGGCTAGTGATGTATATTGAAGGAAATTACGGAAAAATAAATAAGGAAGACTACGAAGAAGCAGTGTTAGCTAAATTCACAACTGCTTTGGAAAAAGAGAAGGAAAAGTATGGTGAAAAAGCCGTTGCAGGTCTCAAGGCTTACATAGAAAAAGGCGCCTACAAGGGACTTTTAAAGAAATAAGGTTCTGAATTATGGATTTTCCGAATATCAGAGATTTTTATTACAACAACCAGCCTGACCTTAAGCAAATAACCAAGCCTAATTGGAGACAATTCAGGTTTGTTCTTTCTAACGGCAGGTTCTTTAAAGTGCCTGACCAAATAGTGTCTTCTGAAAAACTCAAAAAATGGCTTATTAAAAAAGCCCCTTCTGATGTTTATTATACTACTTCTTGCTTCATGACTCCGCAACTGATTGGGCGAACAGGCGATAAGATATCTGAAAACTTCTTCGTTTTTGGAGATTTGGTTTTTGACATAGATTTCCAACCTTATTCAGAAAAAAACATTGAAAGGGCCAGAAAAGAGGCCTTAAGGTTGCTTGATTTTTTGCAGTCGCAAGGCATAAGAGAAAAATACGTTGCTTTCAGCGGTTCTAAAGGTTTTCACATAGTATGTGAAGACCCGTGGCAATACGAAGCTGAAAACCCTGTTGAAAGGGAAAAAGAAGCAAAGGCTAAAAGAAAGATTATTGCCGAAGAAATATTAAACAAAGGTATAAAAATAGACGGCAAAGTAACAGTAGACACGAGAAGGATACTAAGGCTGCCGGGGACAATAAACTCCAAGACAGGGTTAGAGTGCAGAATAGTGACAAGACAAGAGCTTGAAATGCCAGCCAAAGAAATAATAGAAAAATGCAAAAAAGTCAACAAAATGGCTTCCGCTTACTACAAAAGAAAAAGGCTCGACTTGGCTTTTTTGTGCAAAATTTCAGAATGGTTAAAGTGGCTAAAACAAAACAGCAAAACAAAGTACAAAACTTTTCTTTCAAATTCTGTAAAAGGCACAAAAATGAATTGTCCAATAATAGAGTTCAAAGAAAGAAAAAAAAACAAAGTAATAGAACTGCTCAGAAACATACAAAGCACTTACTCTCTTAACTCTGCTTTCGTTTTCAGAGGAAAAAATTGGTTTGCAATACTGCCTTATGCCCTTCAGAAAAAGAGAGTGGAAAAAATACTCAAAGCGGCAAATTCTTTAAACTATAATGCTTTCAAAAAATATGGAGAAACTTTTACACAAATAAGCGCTGCCTATGATGAAAAAATGGAAGAAGTTGAAAAATGCCCCTGCTTTCATTCTTTAGTGCAAATAAATGTAAAGGAAAAAAAGTTTTCAAAAAGCCACTTAAAATTTATTAGTGATTGTGATATAGAATTTCAAAAGACACTCAATGGAGCGGGAGAAGAAAATTATAAGTTGAGTCATTCTATGATTGAAACTTAGCTTGGACAAAGCAAAAAAACAAAACACGGCCAAAAAAAAACAAGCAAAAAATTAACAAAAAGATCAACAAAAGCCCAGCAGCTATAAACCTGTTTTTTCGTATTTTTCGGGAAAAACAAATCAATAAAAACACTTTTGGAATATGTTGTATTAGCCCTTTCGACTCATAAAGAGGATGACCGCAATTTCATTTTTCCGCGTAAAATCTCTTTGGCCTGCACCGAACAAGGGCTAGGTCAGGCCAAAAAACACCATTACTTTTTTTCGATACTATTTCTATTTGTGCGCTGTAGAAATGATTAGTTCTGAATTTTCAAGAAAAGCAAGCCCTAATCAAAAATTGATTGCCGAAAAAAGAATAGCCTAAAAATCCGTTGTCAACATTAAGCCTTTGAAAAAGTCTTGGTAAAAGCCTCTAATTTTTGGTTAAGCAAAAGCAGGAAAAACAAACAATTGCTTAAGACTTAAGTTTTTGACTAATAAGAATAGTAAACAATAAAAAAACACAATGTCTCGAATTTCAGGTCTTTCAAAAACCACAATAAGGTCTTTAGGGCTTAATAAGGCACATTGGCTTTCATTTTTGGTCTTCTAATAAAACATTTTAGTTTTTCAATAGTTCGCAACTGCATTGATTTTTAAAATCGATTGAATAGTTTTTTATTATGGCTTGCAAAAAAAGTGAGTGTCTTCATTTATAGCTTTTTTTCTTTTTTTTCTTTTACTTATAGCTTTGGGTGGCTTTCAGGCCTTTTGAATTCGGGTTTTTTGTTTGTTTGGCGACCATGGTGTAGTGGCTTCGCATCGGAGCCTGTGGAGCTCTGGGGCTGGGTTCGAATCCCAGTGGTCGCCTTGGCTGATAAAGGGTGAAAATTTGACTTTTCAAACAGTGAAAGGAATGAGGGATTTTGTACAGGAGCAGGCTTTGAAGAAGCAGTACATAGAGGACTTTTGCAGGTCGGTCTTTGAAAGGTACGGGTATGAGCCTCTTCAGACTCCGGTAATAGAGGATTTTTCCCTTCTTTCTGCAAAGGGCTCTGCCGGCGAAGCCATAAAAGAGGAAATCTATTATTTCAAGGACAAGGCTGGCAGAGAGTTGGGTTTAAGGTTTGACCTTACCGTGCCGTTGGCAAGGGTTGCTGCCACGAACCTTGCTATTCAAAAGCCTTATAGGAGGTATTGCATAGCGCCTGTTTACAGGTATGACAAGCCACAGGCAAAAAGGTACCGCGAGTTTACTCAGGCTGATGTTGACATAATAGGTTCTTGCTCTGTTCTTTCAGACTTTGAAGTGCTGCAAATAGCTGTTGAGGTCATGCGTGGCCTTGGCTTGGCTTTTGTATTAATAGTCATTTACAGGGTTTTGCTGGAAGTAATTGCTGTTAAATGCGGAATCCCGCAAAACAGGGTCAAGGACTGTTTCAGGGCAATAGACAAGTTGGACAAAATAGGTGTTGAAGGGGTAAGGCAAGAACTTGAAAACAGCGGAATAAAGACAGAAATCCTGAGCATTATAAAGGAATCTTCCCTTGACAGTATCAAAACAGCGAGTATTGAAAAAGGGTTTAAAGAATTGAAAGAACTGCTTGAGATTTGCAAAAGCAACGGCTTGAAAGAAATTGAGTTTGACATAAGTCTTGCAAGAGGGCTTGAGTATTATACAGGCAACGTGTTTGAAATAAAAATAGAAAAAGATGAAGAGGGTGGTGGAGATATAGAGGGAGGAGACGGAGTTGGTAAGGGTAAGGGTAAAGGTAAAGGTAAAGAAGGTGAAAAGAGTATAGAACCACCAGACATAGAAGTAGAGGGAGAAGACGAAGGTGGTAAGGATAAAAAAGGTGAGGAAGATGATGATAAGGAATATAATGATGAAAAAGATGGTAAAAAATCTGACAAAAAAACAGAAGTAAAAATAGAAATAACAGACATAATAAACGAGGAAGTAAAAAAAAGAATAAAAGAAAGTGGTGGATTAATAAAAGATGTTAGAAATTTAGATGAAATTAGTGATGATTATTCAGAAATTGTTAGAAGAAATGCTAAAAAACAACATGGTAAAGATTGGGATGAAATGACAGATGAAGAGCGTGAGAAAGTTCTTTCAGATATATTCGCTTCACAAGCAAGAGAAATAAATGCAAGTAACTAGTTGATAAAAG
>JBBISX010000075.1:0-4244 GCA_037441005.1 Candidatus Iainarchaeum sp. | reverse complement strand
GAAAAAAAAATCAACGAAAAACATGGGGTTTCTTCAAGGTGCATCCCCGCAGGCTCGGAAAAACCAAAAGCAAATTGCGTATTTTGCGGCTCAAAAGCCATGGCTTTAACACTCTTCGGCAAATCATATTGAAAAGCAAAAACGAAAGCAGAAATTCTTTTTTTAGGTTTTGCAGTATTTTTATCATGCAACCTAAAATAAGCAGGGCAATTCCTGAAGACATAGAAGACCTGTATAAACTCATTTCAATAGAATTCAGTTACAAAAGAATGAATAAAAAAACAATTAGCGAAAGACTGAAAAGCAAGAACATTTTTATTTTCAAACTGAAGAAAGGAAATAAATTTTTAGGGTTCATTGACTTGGACTTAAGGGAAAAAAAACCATTAATAAGTGCCATTTCCATAGTGCAAAATGAAAGAAAAAAAGGTTATGGCAAATACTTGCTTTCTTTTGCACTTGATTTTATCTCTTCAAAAGGCTTTAACTCCGCAAACCTGCTAGTAAGCCAAGACAATTTTTCAGCAAAATCGCTTTATTCCAAACTAGGCTTTTCTTTTGAAAAACTCCATGAAAAAAAAATCAACGGCAAAACAATAGAAGTATGGAAGAAGAATCTAATAGATGCCATAAGTTAGGACAAAAAATATCAAAAATAACGCATTTTCCAAACACTAGACATAAACCAGATTTGGTTAAAGCCAAGCCGAAAAAAAACCAAAACCAAAGGCCATAACTTAACCTTTTGACATGACACGAGTAGGAGGAAACAAAAAAACACGACAAAAAATTAAGAGCCAAGAAAACATAATAATATCCAGACTTTCAATCTCACTAAAACAAAAAAAAGACTTGATTTTTTCAAATTTACAAAAACCTGCAAATAAAACACCTAAACTTCAAACCATACAAAAATTAAATTAGTTTTAATTGTTCGCAAACAGAAAGTTAAATCAAAAAAAAACACAGCAAATCATTTAATCGTTGACAAATACTCGTATATTTCCTTTTCAGAAACTGCACAACCGGCATACTTTGCAGCCCAAAGCGAAGCTTCCAAAGATTTTTTGTTTTTGCTCACTTCCATTTCAAAAGCACCGGTTTCATACGCAAAAGCTATTATCTCAACAGACCTAACAACATTCAAGCCGGAAAACATGCTCGTGAACTTTCTTGCAGCTTCCGGGTCTATAGTTATTTTTTTCCCGTGCCTTTTTTCAAGAAAGCTTTGCATACTATTAGGATCCTCAATCAACATTCTGGTTGTTCTCTCATCCACAAGAATCACTTTGGCCCCTAACTCTTTTGCCAAAGCCAAAGCCTCTATTTCACCCCTCTGTATCAATTTCAACGACCTGCCATTTGCATAACACACAGTTGAAGAAATGCCTTCAATGAAACCCATGAGGCTCTTGACTGAACCGCTTGTCTTTATTATTTTCAAATAACCATCTTCAATAGCATCCTTTATCCTTATTGCGTTGAACTCGTATTGCTTTATGGAAAGAGGCCTTGATACGCTTTCGTCATAAACAGACTCAGGAATAACAAAGTTTAAACCATTCAACTCTGTCAAATGCTTTATTATTTTTATGAGACAATTGTCTGAAATAGTTATCAAACTGCTTGAGTCAACAACAACCAATTTTTCGTTTTTTAAATAACCCAAAAAAATCACTTCCTAAAAAGGTTCTTTAAAATACTAAGCCTCTCCAAAATACTTTCTTTATAAGGTTCTTCGTCATGAATTCTGGTTATACCAATGTACTTTTGAAGTTCCTTCTTGTTTGCACCAGTCAAACTAGCAGCCTGGCTCAAACTCATGCCAAGCGCATAAGCAGTAGAAGCTTGTTTTGTTTTAGCCTTTTCAAAAATCGTTTTTGCATAGTGAGACAAATCTTGGTCTATTTCCTCTATTTTGTCAATAGCGTTTTTCAAATGCTTTTTGAAATCCCTAGTTTGCCCTTTTCCAAAAGCCATGGCACTTTTATCAAGGTTCTGAACTATTGAATTTGATATGAACTTCCATTTAGGGTTTGAAACAAAATGCTCCTTTGAAGTCATCTTGTAAAGGCAATAAGAAATAACAGAAACTTTAGCCAAGTCATAGTCGTTTTGCAACACAGCCTCGCTTATACTGTCACTAGCTATGCGCTTCATGTCAAAAAAGTTTCTGGCAAGAAAAGCCTGAGAAAGAGCATTTATCCTTTGAACTAACCTGTTTTGCATAACAGAGATTATTCAAAGTTGTTTTTAATGATTTGCACTTATAATACTAGTAATTTGCTCTAAATTCTGCCTTAAAAAGGCTTTTTATTTTCAGACTTTCAAGCCATTGAAGACCAAAGCCACTCAATTTATAAGTTTTGTTGCGAAAAAACAAAACTTCTTAAATTCAAGCCAATAATTTTCAACCAATGTAAAGAGGCTTGCAGATTCCATCTGCATAATCACAAAAATAAGGCACTCCGCCAACTGAATTACAAGTCTTGTTCAAAGACTCACAAATGTAATTAGTAGCATCGTTTTCAGTTTTTCCAACACAACGAGGAACCTTACAATTAGCCACTACTTCCTGAGTACAATCACGATAAGTGGCACCGGGTTTTAAAGAACACGAGGCCTTGCCATTTACAACAGAACAAACCCTTTCAGCGCCGCAAGTAGAAACATTAGTTGAAGGCGGACAATAAGGCTTTGTAGTGCAACCGCCGACTGCTTCATCGCAATAAGCAGGATTACAAAGGTCTGAAGTAGGGCAATTCAAATTAGGTTTAATATCACAAACACCATAACCTTCATCCAAAAGCTTTTTAGGAACTCTAGAAGGATCCTTAGTGCAAGTGTAAGAATTGCAAATAGTACTGCAAGATTCTTTAGTATCACACTCAAGCTTACAATTAACCGGCTCTTTTCCCGACACTGAAACGCAAACATTAGTATTAGGAGAATTTCCATTGGAAATGTATTGTTCTAAATCATCAGTAATACAATCTGAATTAATAAAGCACTTTACTATAGGGGCCGCGTTCATGCCAAGACAAGCAGGAACCTGAATGTCAGGAGCATCTTTTCTTCTCAAATCATTCAGTTGACACTGCTGCCTTACAGCAGCAACAAACCTTGCTTCAGCCGACAAAGGTTGAATCCCTGTTCCAGAGCCTACCGAAACTTTAGGATTTTCACAAATAACTGCGACATCAACATAAGCCTTAGGATTAACTACTATTCTTTCATCAGTATAGCCACCATCGCCGGTCTTCAAGTCACCACAGACCTTAAAACTGTCTTGTATCACAGGCTCTGGCTCCTGAAAACCTTCAGGCGTTTGCCTTGTTATCTTGCCGGGAAACTTTTGTTCAAGCATCTCCCACCAAATTGAAAAGTTACGCTCATCACTGCCCCTGAAACGCTGAGTGGCACACCAATACTCTTGCAAAGCTGGGATTGACATAGGTGGAGCATCAGGCCTTGACCAGCCTCCTTCTATGCCAAAACACACTTGCTGGTAAGTTATGTCCCTGTCAATCACCAAATCCTTAATCTCGTACCTACAAAAAATATCAGAGCCTGCAAACTTTTCGTTCAACTTTTCCACTTTTTGAGACAACAAAGCCTCAAGCTTAGGCTTAAAATCATCGGCGGCAAAAAAACTTTCGCCTATTTTTTGATGAGTGTTTATAGGAGTATTATCCGCAAAAGTACAATTGCATTGGGCAAGCTGGCAAAAACCCAAGCTATCAACAACATCAGCCACATCACTTGAAAAAGAAGCCATTTCAACACTCCACTCGGACATTTTTGAATGCATCTCAAGAGCCTCTGGCCAAACCATAAAGCTTGAATCAACCTTAAAGTCCTTTTTCAAGCCTTCGGTTTCAACAGAAGCAACCACGCCAATTTTAGCCTCAACACCTGAATTAGAAGAAACAACCTCTACATTCTCGCCTGAAAATTCGTAACCTCTTGACCTTTCCAAGTCATTCAAAGTATTTTCCAAATTAGCCCTGCTGATATCAGAAAAAGATTCTTTAAATTTTTCAACAGGAGGAACTGACAAACCATTCAAAAACCAAGGGTCGCCAGAGCTTGAAAAGCCCCTTCGCATGACCTCAGCCATTGAATCCCTGGCGGCTTTATCAACCGAAATAGAAACCTCTGAAATCACTTTTTGAGAAGAATTCGAATCAACAGAAGGAGCAACATTAGGAAACGACTGCAAAGTCACCAAAACAACAACGACA
>JBBISX010000074.1:0-4248 GCA_037441005.1 Candidatus Iainarchaeum sp. | reverse complement strand
TGACATTTTCATAACTTTGTTTGTATATTTTTATGACAAAAATACTCGCATGATTAAAGATAGTTTGAAAGCGTCAAATAGTTAGTTTCGTGGTTGTTTTACGTTTTATAGTTGGCATTTAAAATAATTGCTGTGTTTATTTTTTACAATGCCTATTAATCCTAATAGAAAACCCACTATAAGGGAATAAAGAAAGGAGCCAGTGCTGTATTTTCAGCTGTCAACTTACTTTTTGGGATGAAACGTAGAGGTCGTACCCCAGGCCATAAGTTGTTTGAATTTATTATGAAAAAGTACGTTTATCCTTTTGACCGTAATTTGCGTGCGTTTATTTATTATGAAGCTTTGAATGTACTTAGAGATTCTCCTAATACGGATAATCTTTCTTTAAAGTTATTTCATCTCGGCATTTTATTGCGGAATTTTTAAGAATTTGGGAAGAAGGAAAACACTAATGAATATTTTCATGATCTTCATGATCCTTTATTGAAGCTTTATAAAAAGCATTATTCTTCACTTAACGGCAATAAGCCTAATGATTTTAAGGATTTTAGTGATTTTTTATATTTTTTTAATAGAAGTACGTTTAGGAGCAGTGCAAGATATGATTAGCAGTCATAATAAATCCGTGCGTTGGAATTGATCTTTTTTTACTTTTGTATTTATTTATCTTATTTGATTGTCAGACTTTTGCAAACGAATTTAAGTCAAGAGCTTGTCCAATGCCTATAGCTAATTTTTTATATTAAAAAGACAAGGTAATTAGATGCAAGAGTTAGTAGGTTATGCTGGGATGGCTTTTATTATAATTGCTTGGTTTCCGAGCCTAGTGGAGACGATAAGGACAAGAAAGCCGAGCCTTGGTTTGGGTTTCATCGTGCTTTATTTTTTTGGCTCTGTTTTTTTGGCTTATTATGCTTTGCTTCTTAATTCTGTTCCTTTCTTGGTTTTGAATTTGCTTGCGGCTTTTATGCCTTTAGTGCAGTTGTATTATCATTTGAAACGTTGAAAAATTCGTAATAAAAAATCAAAGGATTATTTATTTGTGAGCCGGGAAAAACACGACAAAAACTTAATTTCTAAACGAGTAAAAGACAAAATCTCCGTGGAAGACTTAAGACTGCTTGGGCTGATTGGTCCTATAAAAAATTAGCGGCAGAGGCTTAAGGCTTAATAATTTGTTTGGTATTTCTCTCTAAAAAGATTTTTTTGTTTCTAATGAAACACTCTTTGCCTTTTAATACTTTTTTAGATAAAGTTTTTTTGGTGTAGCGGGAGTCCCATAGCCAGGTCAATTGGGTCAGGTTCAGGTCCTGATGGCTTAGTGCCTTCGGAGGTTCGAATCCTCCCTCCCGCATTTGGCGTGGAAAAGTAGATGCCAGCGTTGGTTGCAAATTATGTTGGCGAAAGTAAGCCAATCAAGGTTCAATCAAAGCCAAAAAAATCTTGGCAAGTTTTATGCTTAGTGCTTTTTTTTTGTTTTCCGATTGTTGTGTGCTTTAGAAAGTCGTTTAGGCTTGTTTTTTTCTTTTTTAGTATTCTATGCCTTTTCTTGCGCCTATTCCTTGGTCAAACGGGTGTTTGTGTTTTTTTATTTCGCTTACTAGGTCTGCTTTGTCGAATATTTTTTTGTAGGGTTTTTGTGAGCCTGTTAGTATTAGCTCTGTGTTTTTTGCTTTTTTTTCAATGAGGTTTATGACTTCTTGTTCTTTTATCAGGCCTAATTGTATTGCATACAATATTTCGTCTATTATTACTATGGCGTGCTTGCCTTTTGTCAGGGTTTTTTCTGCGTGTTTTAGGGCTTTTTTTGCTTGTTCTATGTGTTCCTTGGTCGGTTTTCCTATTACCCATTTTTTTATGCCGAATCTTTTGTAGGAAAAGCCTTTTATTTTTGACAATGTTTTGAGTTCGCCGTATTCTTCGAAGTCTTTGTTGTTTTCTATTCCGCCTTTCATGAATTGTATCAAGTGTACTTTCATGTTTCTTCCCAAGGCTCTGCAGGCTAGGCCTAGTGCTGCTGTTGTTTTACCTTTGCCGTTGCCCCAATAGATTTGTATTAAACCCGTGTTTTTTTCTTCCATTAAATACTATGTGTTGTCTTTATAAAAAGCAGTTGCTTTTTTATTATTAAGTGAAAGTATTATTTATTATTGGGGCTTGTTTTAGAAAGTTAAGGCAAAAAGTTTTTATATATCATGATCGTTCATGATACATCATGAAAGAGCATGATATTTTTGAAGAGGCTGTTAAGCAGAAAAGCTTAGTTGAAAAATTGAACAATAGTCAAGACTCTAAAGACATTGAGGATCTTTTAAAGAATGCTGAAAATCCTAAAACCATTGCTTTGCTAATGTTCAGGGTATTACAGGAAAGGGAAAAGACTAACGCTATTTTGAATTCTATAAACGAAAAATTCGATACTATTATGCTTTCTTTAAAGACAAGCCAAAGCATTTCTCATGGCTTTGACAATGCAAATTCTAACAAGTTTGAGGTTTTAAGCGAGGCTGACCAGCTTATTTTGAAGTCTATCGAGGAAAGAGGCGGCTGTACAGCGCAAGACATTAAGGCTATGCTTAATTATAAAGGCTTAAATGCTGCCTGCCAAAGACTCAACAAGCTTTACCGAGAAGGCTTTTTAAAAAAAGTGCAGGCTGGCAAGAAGGTGTTATACTTAGCAAAGAGCAAGGAAGGAGGCCGGACCGTTGATTCTCTCTTTACCCTATTTTTGACCCCCACCTGAGAGGAACAAAAGGTCCGCCCCCTTAACTCCCCTGTTTTTTTATTATAAATCGGCTATTTTTTTTGAGTCTTTTCTTTTTATTTTTCAAAAAATTTTTAGGCTTTTTTTTGAATTAAACATCAATAGAGTAAGTTAAAAAAAGCCTAAAGATGCATTTAAATTTTGATTGGTGTGTTATAAGTTATTAATTAAATTATACTTACGTGGGGGTTTTTTAATGCAGGTATCCAAACAAGTAAAAAAAACGTTGGTTGAGACAACAACTGCTAACAATAATGCTACTGCTTCAAAGCAAGTTGAAAAGGGCGTTCAATTAAAAGACGATGTGGAAGACAAAGAGGACTTTGAGTTGGACGAAAGCAAGTTGCCTTTTCCGAAAGCAACTATTGTAAACATGCTTAGGAAAAATTTAGGCCCTGGCAAGCAGATAAAAGGCCAAGTAAAGACTGAACTTAATCTTTGGCTTGGCAAAATGGTTGAACGTGTGGCTGATAAATTGAACCAAATGCCTTATTCTTATGTAGATGGTGCGATGTTCAGGCAAGCGATAGAGAGCTATGAGAATATTCAGGACATTGAAAAGGAAAAAGAGAGGATAATAAAGCAGCTTGAGGCAATCAAAGCAGCTTGTGATGTTCTTATCCTTGAGGTTGACAGGAAGTTTGTAAAATAACTTTCTCGCCATTTCTTTTTATTTTTACATTTTTGCCTTTTTGTGGCTCATAATTGATTTTATGCATTGTTCAAAACTAAATATTTTTTTTATTTTGAAAGATATTTTATAAGTAAGGGTGTTATTTTGGTTTCTCTTTCTCCTTCGGTAAAAATGCAGGTTGTAAAGAAAGGTTTGGTTGCTATTAATAAGGGACTGAAAAAATGGACTCCTAAAACTATAAGAACTAAAGGCGTAGTTTTTTCAAGAGCACTTCATAGCTTATGGCATATTACCCAAGAGGAAGAGTTAATTCGTTTTTACTGCTTTATAGGCAATTTACAAAGCTTGCTTTGCCTCTTGTTTTTGGCAAAATCATGACTAATGAGAATAATTTTTATAAGAGTATTAAAAACAAACTAATATTAAATAACCTTAATAAGCATTTTTTATTTAAAGCTTATAAGGCTACTTTGAATTCTCTCATCGTAAATGCCTTTGATAAAAACTTCAAAAAAGATTTTGCCTATTTTGCCTTTGGTAAATACAATAAATTAGTTAAGCAACAGAGTTTGGAAGAACATATTAATGCTAAAGATTTTTTTAACGAGAAAGAATTCTTTCAAATCACAAACATTTATTTTGATTTCATAGAAAGCTTTTTTCGGGCTTTAGATGAGCACATTAAAAGAAATTGAGTCTAAGTATGGCTTAACAGGTTGTATTAAAATTTCGAAAGGCTGGACTTCGGAAGTTTTTTTGTGCTCTTTAGGAAAAGAAAAAGTTGTTTTGAAATTGCTTAGAGAAAAGTCTAATAGAAAGAACATGGCAAAGCGCGAGTCCGAGAACT
>JBBISX010000073.1:0-4318 GCA_037441005.1 Candidatus Iainarchaeum sp. | reverse complement strand
CAAGAACGTTTTTAGGCACCTTTTTTATTTGCGAAACGAATGGATTTGCTTTTTTAAGCACCCTGCTAAGTACTTGAAGTTTCTTTACAAGGATTTTTTGCGTGATTTTTCATATTCTTTGTTGGCTATTTCTTTATTTTCTTTGCTTGTTACTTTAGTAAATTACTTTATTTACAAAAATTTTGAATTGATTTCGTTTTTGGTTTTGTTTTCTTTTTTGTTTTATTTTGCAGTTTTTTTGTTTTTAGTGCTTCGTAAAAAGAACTTTGATTTTAATAATGTCTCTTTTTCAGAGAGCGTTATTTTTTTCGTGCTTTTTTTTCTCAAGAGTTTGTCTTATCCTTTTTTCCTTTGTTTAGGGTTTGTAAATGCACTATTGTTTTTAGTATTCGAGGCATTAGGTGGTAAAAAGTGAAAGTTCTTTTATCATACTCTAATTATTCTGGTTTAGTAGGCGGAGTAGAGGTTTATGCAAGAAGCCTATGCCGTATTTTTCGGGATTTGAAAATAGTGGATTATCAATCTTTTAAAAGTGAATTAGGTGATGCTTTTTTTCCTTTTTTTAGAGAACCAAAAAGGGCTATGCTTTTAGGAAAACTAGTACAAAAAAAGTTTGAAGAAATAGACTTGGCTATAACCAATGGAATGTTTTGTTGGAATTTAGGCAAAACTCCACAAATAAACGTTTGTCATGGTACTTATGCAGGTCTTGCCAAATTGGCTTTGCCAAGGACCAGCCTTGATTTTTACAGGCTTTCTTTTATTTATAATCATTTTGAAAAAAAGGCTGCGAAAAATGCTGATAAGGTGGTTGCAAATTCAAAACAAACCAAAGGCTTAGTTAAAGAATTTTTTGGGCTTAATTCTTGCTTGATTTATCCGCCAGTTGACATAGATGTTTTTAAGCCTGTGAATCAGCAAAAGGCTTTGAAAAAACTTGGTTGGCAAGGAACAAACGTTCTTTTTGTTGGAAGACCTGAGAGAGCAAAAGGCTTTAACTTTGTTGAGTATTTGGCAAAAACTAACCCTGAAATAAATTTTAGGTGCGTTCTGTCAAGGCCTTATATTTCAAGTCTGAAAAATCTTTTTGTTTATGGCTCTGTAAAGCATGAAAACCTGGCTTTTTATTACAACGCCTCGGACCTTGTTTTTTTTCCTTCCTTGTTTGAGGGCTTTGGAATTGTTGCTGCTGAGGCTTTGGCTTGCAACAAAAAATTGTTGAGTTTTGGAGCAGGTTTTCTTTCCGAAGAAGGCTTTGAAGAAACCTTAAAGTCATCCCCAAGCTTTGACATTATTCAAAGAGACTTTAAGCATGCTTTAGAATCTCCTGTTATAAAGTTGAGAAGTAAAATAAAAAGCAATTTTTCTTTCCAAGTTTTTAAGAAAAGGTGGCTGGATGTTGTCGACAAATAAAGTCTTGATCTATACCCCTTATGCAGAGCCAGAAAGAGGCGCTTGCACTTTGCGTGTCAACTTTTTTAGGGAAACCCTTGAACAGGAAGGTTTTGACTGTCTTATAGTGGCGCCGAAAAGAGGCTTGGGAAATGCTAACGGAGTAAAAAGAGTAAACTCAATTTTAGAGCTAGTTAAAGTAATAAAGTCTTTCAAGCCTGACCTAGCTATAGGAGTTTCACCACCTCTAATGCCAAACCTTTACTTGTTGGTTTTGTCAAAAATTCTTGGCTTCAAGTTCTTATTAGACGCAAAAGACGATGGAAAGTTTTACGAGGACAATCCTAAAGAAATTTTGCCAAAAGTAAAGCGCTTTATTTATTTGGCTTCAAGGCATTTTGTTTATTCAAACTCGGACAAACTGATTTTTTTGACGATGTCAGACCTTGAAGAAGCAAAAAGAAACTACGCTTTGAAAGATGAAAAGCTGTCAATCGTAATGAATGGCACAGATGCCTCTTTGGTTTATAGGGACAAAAAAGCAAGGGATGATTATAGAAACAGCTTAGGCTTAACTAAGGACCATACTTTAGTTTGTTATCTTGGAGGTTTAGGAGACGAAGAGGTTCTGGCTTTTTTAGACACGATTAAAAGAGATTTTACTTTAAAGAAACTTTTTTTGGTGATTATAGTTTCTTTTGAAAAAAACACTGCAGGTATAAAAGAGATAACTACATTGAAAAATAAAATAAGAGAACTTGGTTTGGAAAAGTTTGTCAGAATCCATGAAAACATAGCTTATTCACAAGTTAAATACATACTTTCTGGGTGTGACTTTGGAGTAATACCTTGGCCAAACAGGCTAATTACAAGTCTCCCAGTCAAAGTATTTGATTATATGGCTTGTGGCTTGGTTGTCGGAGCAAAGGCCTCGAAAAATTCTGAGTTATACAATTTTATAGAATCAAACAAAATTGGCTTCTGTTGTGAGAATTGGCATGATTTTTCTTCAAATTTTTTGTCTTTTATTCAAAACAAGAAAGCGGTTAAATTTTTGAGCAAAAAAAATCAGGCATTGGCTAAAGAAAAATTTGACAGAAGTATTTTCAAAAAAGATTTTTTGTCTGCAGTTGAAAACGTGTTGAGAAAATAGTTTTGGGCGAAATTCATTGTTATTTTTTGTTTGAGTCGTATTTTTTTTAGCAGTTGAAATTATGTCTTGTCTGGCAATACCGAGTTTTTTAAGTTAATTTTTTTTCAGTGTTAGTCGGAATAATTCAGGACCAGGGTTGAAGGCAAAGTAAGGCGGAAGTTGTTATTTTTTGTATTGGGTTGAGATTTTTTTTAATAAGTCAAGGTCTGTCTTGTCTGGCAATGTCAAGTCTTTTAAGTTAAATTTTCTTTCAGAGTATTTCCTTAATGCCGTTGACTTTAGAGTAAAATCTATGATGGCTTTTATTATTTCGCTTAGTGCTATGCCGAACAAGCCTAAGTATAAAACAGCAATGGTTCCGAAAAAAGAAGTAAATACGAGTAATGTTAGCGCTATTACTGTTAATTCCTTTTGTGCTCTCATAGTAAATAAAAATGGTTTTTGCGGGCTGTTGATTATGAATAGCGGCAATATTAGTATAAGCAACCTCAATAAGTCAGCATTGTTTGTGAATTCCTGCCCTATAGTAACGCTTATTACAAATTCAGGAAATATAAAGTAGAAAGCAGTTATTGGGAGTGAAAGATAAAAAAGGTATTTTGTAGCCCTGTAAATTATTTTTTCCGAATTTTCGTTTTTGTATACTCTGCTGACCAGTGGGTAAAGTATGGTTTCAAGCGGCTCAAAAATCCTTAACATACTAGTTTGTATTCTTAGTATTGCCGCATAAGCCCCTGTTGCTGTTGTGCCTATGACTGTTTGTATTATCCATAAAGACAGGTTTGTTTCTATGCTTCTAATGATGCTTGTCACAAAAACCCATTTTCCCTGTTGTTTTAGTATTGTAAAAAGCGGATTCAAGTGTTCAAGCTCGGTGTTTTTCGGAATACTTTTCTTATACAACATTAAGACAATTACTTCCGTGACCACATAACCTAACAACACGTACTCTGCTTTTTTTTCAAAATAATATACGAAAAACAGAACTGAAAAAAACCTTATTAAAGAATCAAAAAAAATAAATTTTCCATAATCCTTAAATCTGTTTTCTGATTGCAAGGCTGTTATTATTATGTTTTTTACGCCTGCTAAAAAAGTCAATACTCCTAATAAAATCAACAGGCTCTGTATTTCCTTTCCCACTGCAACGGCTATGTTGCTTGAAAATATTATAATTAAAAAACCTAAAATTGAAGTAATCATTATTTGGGTTAGAGCATAAGCCCCAAGTATGTTTTTGCCGATTTTTTCAGGCTTTGCCGATTCTGAAACAACCAGTTTGCCAATTCCAAGATCTATTGCTATTGTTATTATTGACAATATACTAATCGCAAGGCTGAAAATTCCGAATTGGTAAGGACCAAGCTCCTTTGCTGTTATAATGAAAGTAAAAAAACCCAAAAAAAAGCTTGCAGTGTTGCTTGTAGAAATTATTGCAGTGTCTTTAATTATCTGCCTTAGCAACCCCATTTTTTTCACCGTACAAAGCTTCTACTTTTTTAACCATTTTTTCAATGTCATAAAAACCTGCTTTTTCACTGGCTTTTTTTGACAGTGTTTTTCTGGTTTTTTCAGGCAATACAATGACTTTTTCCATTAGTGTTTTAGTTTCTTTGCTGTCGTAATCTGTCAGAAAGCCGTTTTCTTTGTCTTGTACTATGTTATTGAAGCTAGAGTTTTTTTGAACTATTGGTATGCAACCTGATGCCATTGCTTCTATGAGGCTCAAGCCAAAGCCTTCGTATTCTGAAGCAGAGACAAAAAACTCTGATT
>JBBISX010000072.1:2248-4380 GCA_037441005.1 Candidatus Iainarchaeum sp. | reverse complement strand
GGGTTTTGACGCTGACATTTTTTGCCCTTGCTGTAGGCCGTTTTGAAGCCTGAAGTAGATAAATGAAGGCACTTCAAGGCCGTAAGGAAGTCTTTTTGCAATGTCCCTGCTTATTCTTGCGTGAGGGTCTTGGTCTAATCCTATTCCTGTAATTGAAGGCATTTTGCCGTAAAATTCAGGCAGTTGAAGGTGTAGTATGTCAGCGTATTGCAGCATGTTTGCTGAAATTTTTCCAAGGTCCAAGTGCCCGTATGCTGATTCAAAGGTGTTTGCTGTTATCTTCTTGCTGAGCTCAAATGCAAATTCGTAGTATCTCTGCTTTTGCCTTGATTGTATGTAAATGTCTTCCTGTTCTATTCCTAAAGCCAGCAAGTCAGCAGTATTTTTCACTGCCCATTTTTTTGAAGTGGCTAAGTCAGGTATTTTGTTGTCCGGCCTGCTTACATATGAGTCAATGTCGCAGATTGCAAACTTGCTTAACCCGCCTTTTGATTTGAAGAACTTGAAAAGGTCTATATCGATTTTGTGTCCCAAGTGAAAAGGTCCTGAAGAGGCTATTCCTGTCAGGTTTATGAATGGTTTTTTTGCCTCTATTCTTTTTAGAACTTTGTCAAAGTCTCTGTGGGCTAGTATTATGTTTCTTTGAAAAAGTATGTTGTCCATTTTTGAAGAAATTTCTTTTGGCAAGGGGCTGAGGCCGAATTCCTTGAATACATGCGAGTAATCATTTAGCGAAAAAGAACCCCAAGGATCTATTTTGTCCATAAAAAAAACACTCATATTGTCTTTAAATAAATAAGTTGTAATGTTTTATATGTTTTGTAATGGTTTGAAGTTGGGTTTTTTGTTTTGTGGGTGGTTTGTTTGTCTTTGTTGATTGGAGATAAGGTTTTGACAAAAGATAAGAGGCTTTCTGACTTGTTAAGGCAGAGGGGTTTTGGGGAAAGCAAGGGCAACGAGCTTATTCTTGATTTGTTCGAGGCTTTTTATCTTTTTCAAAAGGAAAAATTCAAGGTGTTTGATGGTTTGAAAAGCGGGAAAGAGATTGGCGAAGAGGATTACTTGAAATATGCTGATAAAAGGATAAAGAACTTTTATTTGAAATACCAGGTTTATAAAGATTTAAGGGAACGTGGTTTTGTCGTAAAAACCGGCTTCAAGTTCGGCTTTGATTTCAGAGTTTATCCAAGAGGTAAAAAGCCCGGCGAAGCTCATTCGCAATGGTGTATAAATGTAACTGCGCAAGACGACAAATATAATTTTATTGAATTGAGCAGAATGGTCCGCTTGGCTAACAGCCTTAAGACAAAGCTTCTCAATGCAGTCGTTGATTCTGAAAACGAAATAAACTATTATGAAGTGACTAGAATAACGCCTTGACTTTGTCGTGGGTTTTTGAGTTGTTTTTGGCGGCGGGTTGTGAAGTGGTTTGGATATTGTCTTGGCTTTGTCTGTCTTTATTTTTTATTTAGTTATTTTTCATAGCAGAAATCGTAGTATTCGCTGATTGAATGATTTAGCATGATTTTGCTTTTGGAATAAAGAACTATTAAATCGGCTTAGTCTTTTTCAATTCGGGCTCAGTGTTTAAAATAAGCCTTTTTAAAGCTGACCTTTCGTCTTTTTTAACTATTTCTTTATAAATCTTTTTTAGGTGCATTTACCAATAGTTGCCTCTGTATGGGGGCAAAACGGAGGTTTTAAAATGGCAGAACTTTTGGTCGTAGGCTCGAAAGTGAAAGAAGAAATAAAAAAGTACGATTGCAACACTGCTGGAGATGCAGTAGAGGCTCTTAGTAAGTTGGTTGAAGATTTGATAAAGAAGGCTGCTGAAAGAGCCAAGGCAAACGGCAGGAAGACCGTCAGGGCAGAAGACTTTTGATTGAGGATACTCCTCAATCTACTTTTATTTTTTTCTTTGAGGCCTGTTGCCTAGTTTTTCCTTTTCCTGTTTTTCAACTTGGTTTTACGCGATTGTACTTGCCTTTCGCTTTTTAAATTAGTTCCACTTCTATTCCTTTATCTCTTATTTTTTGAATCAGTTCTTCAAAGAATTGGTTGTGTTGGGGTTTCATTATCACTTTATCAACTTTTTTCAGCAGTGCAGTGTTTATTATTTTTGTTTCTGGTTC
>JBBISX010000072.1:0-2214 GCA_037441005.1 Candidatus Iainarchaeum sp. | reverse complement strand
TTTGTATTTCTTTTTTTGCCTCTTCTATCGCTTTTTCTGCTTTGCTTATTTGCGCTGTCGTAAATCCGAATTTTTTGTTTGGTGTAGTTTCAACTATAAGCAGTATTATTAGCTGTTTGCCTTTTTGTGAGGCTTCAATAATAAAGTCCTTGTCGTCTTTTTCAGTCAATAAAACCGCCAATACTTTGTTTTTTTCCGGCTTCATAGGGACCTGTTTTTTGTTTAGCTTTTCAATCTATGTATTGGTAATAATCTTTTTTCTTTTCTATTATTTGTCCTTCTTCTTTGAGGAATTCGGTGGCTATTCTTACTAATGTTGGGGTAAGCTTTGTTTTTTCAGACAGGCTGGTTATGTTTTGTTTTGTTTCTTTCATGAGTTCTGCTAAAATTTTCTTTTGCGACTCTTGTAAGAGGGCGCCGTCTATTATATAATATTCTCCAGTAAATGATTTTATTCCTCTTATTTTTCCTTCCTTTATTTTGTCTTTGTTTTGTTCGCTTATCTGCTTTGCGGTTGCTTCGCTTTTAACTATCACAAAACCGTCTTTTTCCATCGTGTATTCCGCCGGGTTTTTTTCTCTGTTTTCGTATTGCTTTTTTTGGTCTGTTTTGCCTAGCCCGTAAAGGGCTTTTCTGAAGACTTGGCTTGTCTTGAATTTTATTATTTTTCCCTGTTCCAGCATTTCGTTGAATTTTTTTCTTTCTTTTTCGTTCAGTTTTTTTTCAAACCACGTTTCCATTTTTTCTCTCGCAGGCAAAGTTTTAAGCATCGTTATTATTTTTTCCTCTATTTCAAGGTCTTCTTGTTGGGTTTCTTTATTTTCTTTTTCTTCCGGGCAAGTCATAATCCAAATAGTATTTTTTGCTTTTATGAGTTCCATTTTTCTGGTTTTTTCAAACCCGAGAAGCTTTGCCTCTTCTTCAGTAAGCTCTATTTCGTACTTTTCGTTGGTTTTTGTGAGCTTTGCCATAATTGTTTTTTTGTGTGTTAGTGGTTAAAAAATGGTTTTTTTTATGTTTTCTAAAATTAAAACCCGGGACATAGGCCTAATGATTTTTTGGCTCTTAAATCAGTTTTATTTTGAAAATCAAAAAATCAAAACAATAAACTCTTTAAGTCTTTTGGCATTTGGTTTGGCGACTTAGGCTTTAAGTGGGTTGGTTATTTGAGTTATTGTGTTTTCTAGGCAAAAGTCAATAAAGGTTTAGGGCTTGTGTCTTTTGTGTTTTTGGGTTTTTTTTAGTGGAATTTTTTTTGTTTTTGGTTTGTAGGTTGAATTTGTGGGCATTGCAATTAGTTGTCAATTGGTCAAATTTATATATTGCTTTTCATTATTATTTTATCTATGAATAAGTGTGTTTTTTTTCTTGTCGGAGGAGCTTTTTTACTTTTGGTTTTTTTAGCTGGTTGTAGCGTTCATTTGTCTGACAGCTCTATATGTGGCGATAATATTTGTTCTTCTGACGAGATTGCTTCTTGTCCTTCTGATTGTAAGGCTTTGTCAGGTCGTGTTGTTCCTGTGGGTACTGGTGGTGAACAACCAGCAGCTCAGAGTCAGGGCTTTGCAAACATCGGTTTTAGATTTTATCCGCCCAACCCTGCCCCTAATGAAAATACTGTTTTGAGGGTTGAGGCAACGGTTCCAGCTGAAGCTCCTTCTGATTATGTTTTAGACAAAATATTTGTTGATTTTAGTGACGGGACAAGTGCTGAGGCTAATTGTTCTGATAAAAAGCGTTGTGTTGCTGTTTTTTCCAAGTCTTTTTCTTCTCAAGGCCGTTTTCCCGTGGTTGCAAAGGTTTTTTCCGGAAATTCCGTGGCTAGTGTTGCAAATGCTGTTGTTGAAGTCTCCACTCTTGATGTTTCTTTTACTTGCGATGATGTTCAGCCTAATGCTCCGAATGTTTCTGGCTTAGTGGCTTCTGCCGTTGATTCTTATTCTTTTGGTTTTGAAGGTTCTGAGTATGGCTTTTTTACAGGCTCTGGTTTTATTGTTCCAAAGCCTGGTGGTGAAGGCGATAGTAATTTTTTATTACGTTATTTTCAAGGCAATTCTTTGTCAGGAATGAATTTCAGTGATGGCGTTGAAGGGGATAAGGTTTCATTCATAATTCAATTCAAGTCTTTGCCTTTGATTGGAAAGGCTGAAGAATTGGGTTTTGACTTGTCAAATTTGCGAATGAGGCCTGAGCTAAATGTTTATTTGAATTATC
>JBBISX010000071.1:0-4504 GCA_037441005.1 Candidatus Iainarchaeum sp. | reverse complement strand
CTACTGCAGGCAAGCCAAGTTCTCTGCTTACTATAGCCGCGTGGCTTGTCCTGCCACCCCTGTCAGTCACTATTGCAGAAGCTATTTTCATTATAGGTTCCCAATCGGGGTCGGTGATGTCAGTCACCAAAACTTCCCCTGGTTTAAACTCGGAAATCTTATGAACGTCCTTAATCACATGCACCCTGCCAAAACTTATTTTTTCGCCTATCGCACTGCCTTGAACAAGAACTTTCCCTTTTCCTTTAAGAGAGTAAAACTCAAGCTGGTCTCTCTGCTTCCTGCTTTGGACTGTCTCAGGCCTTGCCTGAACAATAAACAAATCGCCGGTCTTTCCATCCTTTGCCCACTCGATGTCCATGGGAGTATAAGAGCCGCGTCTTGAAGAATAATGCTTTTCTATCAAAACCGCCCATTCCGCAAGTTTCGTAATTTCATCATCACTTAAAGTAAACCTTTCCCTGTCTGAAGAATGGACATCAACAGTCTTAGTTTGCTTTGAGCCTTCAGATGAATAAACAATCTTTATTTTTTTCTCGCCGAGTTTTTTGGAAATTATTGGAAATTTTCCGCTAGACAAAGCAGGCTTGAAAACAATAAACTGGTCAGGGTTTACAGCACCCTGAACAACACTCTCGCCAAGACCATAAGCAGAATTTATCAAAACAACATCCTTAAAACCAGATTCAGTATCAATAGTGAACATAACTCCTGAACAAGCCAAGTCAGAGCGAACCATTTTTTGAACGCCAACGGAAAGAGCAACCTTGAAATGATCAAACTTTTTGTCAATCCTATAAGAAATAGCCCTATTAGTAAAAAGAGAAGCAAAACATTTTTTGCAAGCAACCAATAACTCATCTGGGCCAACGACATTAAGGTAAGTTTCCTGTTGACCCGCAAAACTGGCATCAGGCAAATCCTCGGCAGTAGCAGAGCTTCTGACAGCAACATCAGCGTTTTTCATCCTGTACTTTTTACTTAACTCGTGATAAGCCAAGACTATTTCATCCTTGATCTCCTTTGGAAGCTCGGCATGCAAAATCATAGCCCTAATAGCCCTACCTGCCTCTGCAAGCTTGACAACATCCTTTGCATCAACGCCGGACAATAAAGACTTTATCTTAGAGCCAAGGCCTGAAAATTGAATAAAATCAGTGTAAGCCTTAGCAGTTACGGAAAAACCGTCAGGAACAGCTACCCCCTTAGAAGAAAGATTACTAAACATCTCCCCAAGGCTAGCGTTCTTGCCGCCAACCAAAGGCACATCCTCTATTTTAGTTTCTGAAAACCAAATCACGTATTTCACGAAAACACCTCCACAAAATTGATCTCTAGCAAATCATTTGCCAAGTTTATCACCCTTGCTTTTTTTCTTTTCAGGCAACTCGTCTAAAATTGATAACAACTTCTGCTGAAAAACAGAAAGCTCTTCCAGTTTTTGATCAAGTCTTTTTATGTGCCTGTCTATTGCCTTATCGCGCTCCATCAAAAACTCAGTCATCTCTTTTTTAGTCCTATTATAATCCTCAATGCTCTTTGAAATAGTATTAACAAACTGCTTCTTAAAAACATCAAAAGACTCAAGAGTAGCGTTGAACTTCTCAACATCCATTTTAGCCTCCAGCTCAGAAAGCTTTACAAAACGCTCTTTTATCTTAGAATCCCAAGCAACCAACTGCTTGGAAAACATTTCGTCAAGGCTCTCAACATAAGCTCCTTGGAGCTCAGAAAACTTTTTCTCTGCAAACTTTGAAAACTCCTGTTTTTCAGTCTGAAACTGCTTGCCCAAAATGTTAAACTTAGCATCAAGTTTTTTTGAAACCTCATTAAACCTTGATTCAAAAGACTTGTCCAAAGAAGCCAACTTAGAATCAACCAAAGCCTCTACCTGTTTTATGCTGTCCAAAGCAGCAATAACGCCTTTAGGGTCAACCTTTTTAGTCATCTCCTCAAGCTCGGCTATTTTATCCGCAACCCTCTTTTCAATCTCAGCCTCTTTCTCAAAACGCATGCCCTCTATTTTATGCCTCGCGTCCTCAATCAAGCCTTCAGTAATCTTAGACTCCAACTGCAAAGACCTTGTGATCCTTGCCTCTATCTCATCCCTCTTTCTGACAGACTCGACAAGAAACTCATTAAATTTTTTTGAGTTAGACTCAAAAAAAACAGCAAGGTCAGAAGAAATCTGAGAACGCAAAGTATCTAAGCCAGCCAACTTGTCATTAATAGAGTTCAAAATCTCAGCATTAAGCTTCTTCTCAACCTTGAGCTTCTCCAAAGACTCCTTAACCAAAGCGCTTGCATCCTCACTCTCCTTTGCCTTTGCCTCAAGAACCTTAGAAATCTCTTCAATATTACTGTCAAGCTTTGCACTAGCCTTGGCATTGAAAAGCTGTACCTGAGAATCAAAAATAGTCTCAAACTTCTTAGACTCGGCCTTGAACTTTTCAGAAATCTTAGAATCTATAACACTGTCAATATCCTCTTTCAACTTCTGCATCTCAGTAAGTCGCGCGTCAACAGCCGCGATAATGCCCTTTTCCCAAAGCTCGTTCAACGAATCGTCTTTTGGAATGCCCGAGCTTTCAACCACATGCTGAATGCTTTTGGAAGAAACATCCTGTTTTTCAGGAGTCTCGCTCTTTTTTCCTGCAACAACTTTCTCAGACTCCTTTATCGGCTCTTTTACAGGCTCTTTCTCTTGTTCCACTTCTGGCTCAACATACACATCCTCAAAAAAGTTTTCGTCCGAAACATCATCAGAAGACTTGGTAACAACAGGAGAAGGCTCTTGTAAAGGCTTTTCCTTTACCTCCCGGCTTTTTTGACTTATGCCTTTCAACTCGCCTATTATGTCCAGAGCTGTTGCCTCGTCAACGCCAACAGACTTTAAATTCTCTATTATTTCAGACTCTGAAAGACCCAAATCAAAAAGCCTCTTAATAGAATCCTTCAAAAGCTTTCTTTTAGCAGGTGAAATTGCCATAAGCACCATACTAAATAAAGAAAACTATTAATAAAATCTCTCTTACAAGCAAAAACCAAGAAAACCAAAGACCAAAAAAAAGACTCAACATTGCTAACCTCAAAAAAAACATGAAACTTAGTGGCTTAAAAAGGCTGAAGCAATTCAATCTTGTAAACAACCACTGCCTCAAAAAAGCTTAAGCAACTCAGACTCAGCCTTTCTTGCCAGTAATCTTTATCAAAGAGCCCCACTTTATGTATTGAACTTCGTTACCATTGCTTAAACCTTGTATGTCTTTCGGCTTCTCTATTTCATGCATACTATAATCCTTAGTATCCATTATTTGCACCCTATCACCCATTATTGCAACAACCTGCGCATCACTTTTTTCTATTATTGGTATTTCCACGTCAGCGTCTGTTGGTTTTAGAAGCGTTTTCTTTACATTCCTAAAAAGACCAAAGCCAGTAGCCCTTATCTTCGCAGCCCCATGTTTCCCAGGCTTAGACTTTTCTATAGTCTTTAACTGACAAGGCTCACCCTCTATCAAAACATAAGACCCTTCCTTAAGGCCACCAGCACTCGCAAATTTCTTTTCACCTTCAACGTTAACCATTACACCACCTTTTACTATTTACTGTTTTTGTATTGCACTCCAAAAACAATTTAAACCAACACTCTGCGTTTTTTTACAAACCGCCAACAGTTAGAATGACACTGCCGACTTTTTCCTTTCGTGAATTGTTTAAAATGAAATCCATTACTCCAACAAGGCATAAGTCGTGTCTTGGATTTTTTGGCCGTGGCTTTTCCTCACATTAGACTAACAGACTTTATAACCAACACCCTTCAAATTCAAAAACAAAAATATTATTAACAATAAAAAACTGCTCTATTAGAATGAAAAAAATAACATTAATAACACTAATCGTGCTAATAATCGCATTACAAAACCAAATAAGCGCAAACGTGACAATACTAGAAGACAACTTTGAAGACGGAGACCACACAACAAAAGACCAAAGCTTTACAGAAAAAGCCATGAGATGGCAAACAGAAGGAACAGCACAATAAGAACAGAAAGCAACCCTACCAACAAAATACTAAGCCTAAGCATAGGAACAAAAATAACCTCCAACGAAACAATCAACACCAACGAATACACCATAACCATAGACGCAATAAACTACTACAGAACACCAAGCACAATACAATTCTACTACATAGACAACAGCAACTACTACTTCATGCCACACAACGGCCAAGCATGGAGAATGCTAAACGGCGAAACACAAAAACTCACTGATGAAACAACAGAAAGATACTTAATACAACCACGATCCAACCCTTCAAGAAACAACTACAAAATATACTTCAAAAACACAGGAAACCAAATAACCATACAAATAGACAAAGACGGATACAAAAACGGAGCCGAATATGAATTCACATACATATAAACAAACCCAAATGCAATAACAAAAATAGCACTAAACCAAAACAAACTCACCCAACTAAACAAACCAGCAACAA
>JBBISX010000070.1:0-4553 GCA_037441005.1 Candidatus Iainarchaeum sp. | reverse complement strand
GAGCAGTCTGCCAGCTAACTATTACTGGGTTGAAAAGTTAAAAGCTCTAACACGGCATAAAAAGCAAAACAATCGGAATTATTCTTATTCAAAACTCATTCCCATTCTATAGTAGCAGGAGGCTTATGGGTGACATCAATAGTAACAGCACCCAAGCCCTCAATATTCAATATCGTTTTTGCCATTTCTCTCGCGATATTTTCAGGGAGAGGGAAAAAAGTAGCGGTCATTGCCTCTTTTGAGGAAACAGGTCTCAATACTATGGTTTCCCCTCCTTGATTAATGCTGACAGGCAACAGAACAACAGGGAACTGCCACACATCCTTTGCAAAATCCTGCCTATCCAAAAAATCAGTTGCTATGGCATCCGCTTCTTGCAACATCAGCACCCTGCTTTTTGACAAGTAGGCTTCGTGAAGAATTATGTCCTGAACAAGCTTCGGCTCAATAAGGTAAATAACCCTATTTATGCCAGAAAAATTGTTTGTTATGAAAGTTGAAACAGCCTCTATTTTTTTATAATCAAACTCGCCTTTAAGCAAAACAGCGTTACTATAAGTCCTGTTATCACCTTGAACGCCTACTGCTTTAACAGGCAACATGAAAGATTCATAACCGAATTCCCTTACACTAAACCTTATTTCCCTTTCAACATCATAATCCACTTTGTCCCTTCCATTGCTGCATAATGCCCTTATCGCTAAACCAGGGCCGGGAAAAGGCCTTCTGTTTATCAGTCTTTCAGGCAAGCCGAGTAAAGCCCCAAGTTCTCTAACTTCATCCTTGTAAAGCTCTTTTATCGGCTCTATAACCAAGCCTTTTTCTATCATATCCATGATGATAGGCGCCCTATTATGGTGTGTTTTTATTTTGTTAGAATTTTCCGTCCCGCCGGTCTCTATAGTGTCAGGGTAAATCGTCCCTTGAGCCAAAACCCAATTGCCTTTATCTAACTTCATTTTCTTCAATTCTTTCATTAGAATATCCACGAAAAGCCTTCCTATAATATTCCTTTTTTCTTCAGGATCTACCGCGTTTTTTAAAGAACTAAAAAATTATTTTTGTGCATCAATGACATGAGAAGATACGCCAAGCCTTTCTATTTCTTCTTTAACCAAAGCGCTTTCGTTTTTTCTCATGAACCCGGTATCAATGTGCACTGCCAAAACATTTTTATTAGGGAGAGAATTGCCGAGCAAGGCAAGACAAACAGAAGAATCCACGCCGCCGCTAGCAAGCAAAAATACTTTTTTGTTTCCAACTTTATCCTTTATGTCCTGCATTATAAAAGAAACATAAGATTTCATGCTCCAACTTTTTTCACATTTGCAGACACGGAAGACAAAATTTTCAAGAATCTTTAGCCCGTTTTCCGTGTTTGTCACTTCCGGATGGAACTGCAACCCGAAAATTTTCTTTTGTAAATTTTCAATAGCAGCATATTCGCAATCCATCGTCCTTGCTGCTCCTTCAAAGCCTTCAGGCAAAGCAATGACTTTATCGCCATGGCTCATCCAAACAAAAAAAGCCTTTGGCAAACCAAAAAATAGTTCTCCGCCAAACACAGAGAGCCTTGCCTTGCCATACTCCCTGACAGAACCAGCGACCACTTTTCCGCCAAAATGATGCCCTATCAACTGATGACCATAACAAAGGCCCAACAACGGCAAGCCCAAATCAAATATTTTTGGATTGAACTTTATAGCATCAGTGCCATAAACGCTTTTAGGGCCTCCGCTCAATATGATTCCTTTTCCTTTTGCCAAAACAGAGTCTTCAACCAAAGGAGAAACTATTTCAGAATAAACCCCCAAATTCCTGATCCTTCTGGCAAGAAGATGCGTATACTGGCTTCCAAAGTCAACGACAAAAATAACGTCCCTTTCCATAAAAAAACAAACACACAGCAAGTTTTAAAACAAATTTCATGGTTTCATCCTTGCCAGTTTTTATTAACTTGGCTTTTTTCCCAACAAGCTATGCATTCGGCTGGTAAAGCAAAACCAAAAATCACAAAAACGCTTAATATTTACGCATTTCTTACAAAATAAAAAATTCGCAAAGGCTTAGGCTTAAATGTCTTTAGTCTTTCTATATAAGCCATAAACTTGGTTGATTAAATCAAGCCAAAAAATTCAAGACAAAGTCTTAATGGCTTGAAGGCTTCTTAATGGTTGAGGTTTTCGGTCTTTGTCGTTTTTGTAGGTTTAGTGCTTGTCTGTTTATTGAATTTAATGTCTTTTTGGAATTAGTGTCGTTTAAATTGATATAAGTTTATGGTTTAAGTTGGCTTGCTTTGGTTTTAGGTTTTTTATGAAAAAGCAATTGTTGGTGTCTTAAGGCTTTAAAGCGGTTTTTTGCAGTTAGGTCTTGGTAAAGTCTCAATGGTTGAGGTTTTTGGTCTTTTGAGTCTTTCAAAATTTTTTTTTGTTTTTGTGTTTTTGCAATTGTTTTTTCGGTCTTTGTCGTTTTTGAAGGTTCTTTCTTTGGCTTTTTTCTTTTCACAAAGTAGACAATAGGCATTTTCTTGCTTCGCCTTCGCACTTTTAGTCAATCAACTAAATTTTTTACAAAAAAGAATTCGTGGTACCCGGTTTTGACCGGGTACAAAAAGTTCCTGCTAAGAGTCTAATTAAGAAATCGGGATTAGGCTCACGTGGACAAAGTCCACAGTATAAAATGCTTACTCGGTTATTTATAAATGTTTTGGTGTTTATAAAGGAACGTTGAGAGCGCTATTATTTCAGGGCTTTAATGTCTTTGTCGGTGTTAGTTATTTTTTCTGGTTTTTTCGCTTTTGCCTTTTTTTTGTTTGCTTTGTCATCAAAATAAAAAAACCAAAGGCTGATTTATTATGTTAAAAAAATAAAAGTAGGGGGGTTTGATTAAATCCCCGTGATCACTTTATTGCTTTCTTGACTTCCGCAAAGATTTCCTCTGCGTGATCCTTCAGAGCCAAGCCAAAGCCTATTGCAAAAGTTAGCATTACGCCAGCAATTATTATCAACATAGTTGCTTCGGCCAAGAAAATGTTTAATCCTAGCTCTCTCAAAGCCATCAATGCAAAGTAAATAAGCACAAAATACTTTGCACCAAGCCCCAAAACTTTGGAGCTCTCGGCTTTGAAAGAAACTATTTCCTTTCTAGCAAGCTCTGACAGGAAAAAGCCTATAGCCATTATTATCGTGGCAATTATCAAGTGCGGCGCCCAAGTAGCGAAGCTTCTGAGAACTTCAGCTATCGCAATCAATTGCACCATGTAAGACGCGTTTGCAACAAACAGGATGAATATATACCACTTGACTATTTTGCCCGACAATTCTGCTATAGTTATTTTTCCTAAAGGATGCCCTACTTTGGAAATTTTTTCTACCCAGTGGTCAAACTTTGCCTTTTCAAGTACCTGTTGGACAAATTTGCCTACGATTAAACCAACAAGGTAGCCCAATATGACCATTAAAACGGCCACTATTAAGCCCGGCAAAGCATTTAAAGTAGAATTCCAAAGATGGGTAACGGGGTCAAGAAAAGCACTTTGCAATGCTTCAACTCCGTTTGCCATAATTATCAGTTTTATATAGAGTTTTTCCATTATAAAAACATATCGCAAAA
The DNA here is from genome assembly GCA_037441005.1 of Candidatus Iainarchaeum sp. Taxonomy (GTDB): domain Archaea; phylum Iainarchaeota; class Iainarchaeia; order Iainarchaeales; family Iainarchaeaceae; genus CABMIU01. Next base: position 941 of record JBBISX010000070.1, on the reverse strand, counting down.
GTTCTTTTCGGCACTTTTTATAAATTCGGTTGGCAAATAAGAAATCTTAAAACGATTGAAGACTGAAGCATTTCAAGCCATAAGACTTTGCTTGATTTTCATTTTGCAAGACAGGTAGGCTTAGTCCTAAGCTTTGTCGTGGATTTTTTTAGGCTTCGCTTTTTGCTTGTTTTGGTTTTTCAAGTTCTTTTTTTAATTTTTGGGTTTTCAGGTTTGGCATGTTTTTAGCCGGCTTTTTTGTGGCTTCAAAAATCTCTTTGGCTTTAGTTTAAACGATGTGCAATTTCCAACTAACAGAAAAAGTCACTAATGCCAAGTCAAGTCTAATCAAAACGCTTTTATTTTAATTTTGTGTTATTTATCTCAAATGACAGAAAGATTTTTTGCTCCAGTGAGATTTTTAGCTCTGCTTTTATTTGCCTTCATAATATTAGCAGGAGTTAGTGCGGAGCCAACTGTTTCTCCGCCTTTAAATTTTGGCCATGAATACACTTTCTTTATTTGGAGAAATTTCATGAATTATGATAGCGTAGATATTAAGAAAGGTTATTACGATATCCTTTTGGATAACAAAAGAGGTTCAAATGTTTTCACAATAATTTTTCTTAGTACTAATACTCCTAAAAACGATTATTCTAGGTATCTAGTGTATGAGCTACCATATGAGTCAGCGAATACTATAATGAAAAATGAAATAATGGAGATTAATAGTCTTACTGCTCTTCAAAATTATCCTTACATTACTTTTACTCTTAATAAGGTAGAAAACTCTGGTTGGGGCAAACAGGCAGAGTTTAATTTTACAATTTACGATTCATTAAGCGGAAAAAGTCAAAGTTTTACTACTCTTGAAAATGAACTCATAACAAGTAAATTTTATGATAACGATAATTATACCAATCTTTTCGACGTTGAGATGTACTTTGATGAAGGATTTATGC
>JBBISX010000069.1:0-4588 GCA_037441005.1 Candidatus Iainarchaeum sp. | reverse complement strand
AAATTTCAATTTTTAAAACTTCGTGTTGCTTTTCTTTTAAGATCTAATTTTAGGGCATATTACCAATTCGTTTTTATGTTATCATCATGGATAAAAAAGAAGTATTGCAAGCTTTGGCTTTTGCCAGGGCAAAGTCAAAAAAAAGAAAGTTTGAACAGAGCTTTGAATTCATAGTGAATTTTAAAGGAATTGACTTCAAAAAAGCAGAAAACAGAATAGATATAGAAGTAAAACTGCCGCATTCAAACGGAAAAGCCTCGCAGGGAAAAGTATTGGCTTTCATAAAAGACTCCAACTTTGCAGAAGAACTTAAGGGCAAAGTGGACAAAATAATAATGGAAAACGAAATACCAAACATCAAAAAAAAGGAAGCAGAACAATTGATTGTTGATTATAACATTTTTGTAGCAGAAGGCCCTGCCATGCTCACAGTGGGTAAATACTTAGGGCAAATATTGGCGCCGAAAGGCAGAATGCCTAAGCCAATACAGACAAGCGTAGAATCTTTTGAGAATGCAATAAGGGGAAGCGGAAATTCAATAAGAGTGACCAATAAAAAAGGCAAGTTCATGCCAGTCATACACACTGTTGTTGGCAAAGAGTCCTTCAACGATTCTGACATAGCGGACAACGTAGTCGAGATTTACAATGCTTTGACAAACATCCTGCCTGCAAAAGAGAACAACATAAAATCCTGCTTTGTCAAACTCACGATGGGTATGCCTGTGAAAATAGGCGCTGTAAAAGGTGAACAAAATGAATAGGCACACGAGAAAATGGAACGAACAGGAAATCGCAAAAATGAAGAAACTTATAGAGTCTTACCCTATAGTGGCAATAGCAGACATAAGCAAATTTCCTTCCTCTTTGTTCGTTCAAATAAGAAAAAAGCTGAAGCAAAATGGTTCTATAGTTAAAGTCTCAAAAACCATACTGATAAAAAAAGCACTACAGGAATACGAGCATACAAAAGCACTCAGTGAGTATGCTAAAGGAAATTGTGCATTGATATTCACAAAAACAAACCCGTTTGAATTGTATAACTTTGTAAAGAAAAATAAAGGAAAATCCGCGGCAAAAGAAGGGCAAATAGCAGAAGAAGACATAGTCATAACTGCAGGGGACACAGGATTACCTCCAGGCCCTGCATTGTCAGACCTTAAAGGCGCTGGCTTGAAAGTCGCCGTAAAAGGATCAACAATAGCAGTGCTTGAAGATAAAGTGGTTACAAAGGCCTGTGAAAAGGTTTCAGCCGCGGTTGCTGGCACGCTCTCAAAACTCGGCATTAAGCCTTTCAAAATAGGCTTAAAGATTCTAGCAGTTGTAGAACATGGCAAAGTTTTGCTTGCAAATGTCCTTGACATTGACTCTGAAAAGGTCTTTAATGAATTTGTTCAAGCCCAAAGAAACGCCATTAACCTTGCTATCAATGCAAGCATAATCAACAAGCAAACTGCCGAAGTACTTATACAAACAGCATATCGCAAGGCAAAAAACGTTGCTTTGGAAGCAAATATCATGACAAAAGAAACGGCTGAAGAAATAATAGCTAAGGCAAAAGCACAGGCTGAAGCTCTTAAGGCCCTGGTGAAAGAATGAAAAAGGTATTAATTTTATTTTATTCAAAGAGGTGAAAAAAAATGGAATACGTATACGCTGCAATGCTTCTGCATTCTGCCAAACAAGAAATAAACGAAAGTAATGTCAAAAAAGTAATCGAGGCTGCCGGCATCAGCGCAGACGAAGCAAGGGTAAAAGCTCTTGTTGCATCGCTTAAAGAAATAAATATAGACGAGGCAATAAGCAAAGCAGCCTTTGCAGCACCTGTGCAAGCTACAACAGCACCAACAGCTCAAGTTGAGCAGAAGAAAGAGCAAAAGCAAGAAGAAGCAAAGAAAACAGAAGAAGAAGCAGCAGAAGGCTTGGGCAGTCTCTTTGGATGATCTGCCTAGCCAATAAATTACCTTTAAGGAAATGAAAAACAAGAAGCCTTAAGTGCGATTTATAAGCATTTCCAAAGGCTTCATTATTTAATTAATTTTTATTAATTTTTATTATTAAGAAATGGTTTTGAGGGATAAAATGATTTTCACAATAAGGACTACTGCAGGACAGGAAAGCCTAGTGGTTGACATATTGGCAAACAAAATAAAAAAAGAAGAACTTAACGTTTATTCCATCACATTAATACCAAACCTGAAAGGCTACGTACTAATAGAATCGGAAGACGATGTCACTTTGAAAAGAGCAATCTTTAATATTTCGCACATTAAAAGTAAAGGCATAGTGGGGGGCCAGGTAAAAATAGAAGAATTGTCAGGGCTTCTTGAGGCAAAGCCATTAATGAAAAGCATAAAAGAAGGGATGAAAGTTGAAATAATAGCAGGGGCATTCAAAGGCTCAAAAGCTAAAGTCATAAGAGTTAATGATGCAAAAGAAGAAGTTACCGTTGAGCTCCTTGAAGAAGCAGTAAAAATACCTGTTACTTTGCACGCTGAACACATAAGGATAATAAAAGAGTGATGGTTCAAAAAATGGCAGAAATAAAACTAATGGTTGAAGGCGGAAAAGCAACCGCTGGGCCGCCTTTAGGCCCTTCCCTTGCACCACTTGGAGTTAATATAGGGCAAATAGTAGCACAAATAAACGAAAAAACAAAAAGCTACGCAGGAATGAAAGTCCCAGTAATAGTAGAAGTAGACAAACAAAAAAATGTAAACATAACCGTAGGTTCTCCTCCTACAAGCGCTCTTATAATAAAAGAAGCAAAAGCCCAAAAAGGCGGAGCAAACCAAAAAACAGACAATGCAGGCAATCTTACCATGGAACAAGTGAAAAAAATAGCGCAAATGAAAGCCGAAGCAATAGGCTCAACAAGCTTAAAATCCATGGTGAGAGAAATAATAGGAACTTGCAACTCAATGAGCATAACAATAGAAGGCAAAAAAGCCAAAGAAATTCAAAAAGAAATAAAAGAAGGAAAATGGGAGAACGAACTTGCATAAAGAGGTGAAAAAAAATGGTTGTAGAATTCACAGAATACCAAGGAAAAAAAATAATAGTGCTTAAAAGAGACGAGAAAGATAGGTTTCCTTTCAGCTTCGGAAAATCAAAAGCAAAGCTGATAATGCAACACATAGAAGAAATAAAGAAGTTTGCGGAAGAAGAATAAAATCAAGATGAAAACAGGAAGACAAAAACTAGTTAAAGTAACTGACCGCAGAAGGGCAACTTTATTAGAGGCTTTAAGAATATTAGCAATAAAAGAAAAATTCGGCAAGAATGCAATAAAGCCTGCAAGACTTTTAACTATTGCAAATTTTGAAGAAATCAAAGAGGCTTTAAAAAAAGGCAACTTGATTTTTTATGGCTTAAGAAAAAGATTTGAAATACCATTAAAAACAGAAAATGGAAAACTAATAATGCCGTTTTTTAGTGGCGGTAAAATATACATTGCAAGATTCAACTATGAAAATAATAGCATACAAATATTTGAACTAAACGGAAATAGAGAAAAAGATTTACAACCATGCCAATTTATTTCGTGTGAAGCTGAAGATATGGGGCACTTAATAATGTCGAAATTTGAAAAGAGAGGCGTAATATTGCCGCTATTAAAAATTGCCGCTGAACACGCAGTTGCTTTGAAAGGCAAAGCTAAGGCACAAGTATTTCTAAAAAGATTTTTAGAGTTATTTCTTAAAGTAGGATACAAAATAAAAGAACAAAAGCCTCTTGAGGGTTTAGGTCTTGTTAGAATATTATCAGCAATGGATAGAATTAAGTTAGCAGGAGGAGACTACGAAAAAACAGGCATAATGCACTACCTGTACACTTTAGAATACGAAAGAAAACCTGAAAACGATAAAAGAAACAACCTTGAAAATAATTACAGAGTTGTAGCATATGATCCTCGTACAGGAAGACAAAAAAGTTTTTATTTTAAAAAAAATAGTGAGTGGAATTTTCAATAATTGTCTTCAAACAAAAAACAATCATCAAAAGATTTTTTCAATTGTTTTCTCAACTGGGAAGCCTATTGGAGACATCATTAATATATTCTTTATGAAGAGTTCCTTCATGATCTCCTTTGGACAAAAAAAACACCATTGATTTATAAAAAAATAACTAATCAGTGAAAGATATTCCCAAGTCAACAATTCCGTCTTTTGGCAATTCGCCTTTTTCGTCCAAAAATCCGAGTTTCCCGCCTGCTATTACTACCATTGCTTGGATCTGGTTTTTTGGCAAAGTGTCGTCAACCATAGCACCCCATATTATGTGAGCATGCGAATGAATCTTTGCAGCAACAGCTTCGACTATCAACTCGGCTTCTCTTAAAGTCATGTCAGAGCCACCGACTACATTAATCAAAGCCCTATTCGCGCCTGAAATATCAACATCAAGCAAAGGAGAAGTCAAAGCATTTTCTACTGCCTCCAACGCCCTTGCCTCTGAAGGCCCGCTCTTTGTTCCGCTTTCGCCCAAGCCAATCATTGCTGCCCCGCCTTTTTCAAGAATTGTTTTCAAGTCAGCAAAGTCCAAATTTATCAGCCCTGGCTTAGTGATAAGCTCTGTAATGCCTTTC
>JBBISX010000068.1:0-4715 GCA_037441005.1 Candidatus Iainarchaeum sp. | reverse complement strand
CACACAAAACAAGAAGACGCGCTTAATGAATTCACTAAAGCCACTAATGCATTAAACAAGCTTCAAACTCTTGCTTCAAACATAGAGATACTTGAAAAAGAATTTTCAGCTATAAGGCCTGATGAATACTCAGAAATTCTAAGCTTGTTGCCCATAACAAAAGAAAGAATCAAAGAGCTCAAGATTCTTGAATCAAAAAAAGACGACCTAGAAAAAATCCTATTGATTTTTAAAGACCAAAACTACGCTGAAGTAAATTAGCTGGAAGAATAAAACTAGATTCATACAACGACTCTGTTTCAAGCGCGGAACAAGAGACAAAAAACGCTATAATTAAAATAAAAGAACTTGCAAACGCTTCTTACAATGCCGCAAAAGAAAAACTCGAGTCTTCTCAAACAAACGATGAAGCAAAAAAACTGCTTGAAGAATCAAAACAAAGCCTTTCAGAATCAAGGTATATTGACTCAATAGTAAATTCGCAAAAAGCAGCAGGTTATTCGATTGCACAACAAAAAAGCGAATTTCCTCTGATATACTTAGGAATTGCTTTAGTAATTTTTCTAATACTTGGCTTTTTTATTGCAAAGAGAAAAAAAAGCGACTTTGAGGAAGAAAACATTTTTGAAACAACAAACAGAGAAATTTAGTCATATGCTATAAAGCCTAAAAGAACATCTAGTTCAGCAGGTTGCTATTAAAAGCCCTGAATAAACAAGCGAAAATATAATATGCCTCCTTGAAATTCCGCTGAAAAAAGAATTTCTAAATTCATTTGAGCAATTTCAACAATGCCAAATATAAGCCGCCACAATAAAAAATTCACATTGCCCCTAAACTTTCATCATTTTCAGCACTTAGAATTATTTTTTGAAATAGAAGTAATAAGCAACAAGTCCAAGCCCAAACAGCCCTGCCAAAATAGTCATTATTGCTTCAATTTCAACAGATTTTTCAGTAACCGTCAAAAAAGTCCTTTCACATTCTGAAACTTCCCCGTTATAGCTTACTTCACAATAAATTTCATACTTTCCAGCGCTTTCAATTTTTGTGGTATATATAACTTCTTTTGTTTCGCCAGAATTAACTAAAGGCACGAATTTCTCTACTTTTTTTTCTCCAGCTATCAACCATACATTCACGTTTTCTATTTCTTTTTCAGAAATATTTTTCATAACAACGTTTACCTCAAAAATTTCCTCTTTCTCAACCTTGTCTTTTGTCAATATTATTTCAGCCGAAATATCATTCTGAGGCTCCAACACCGATATTTGAGGCCTGTCAGACAACAAATACTGCTTCTGCCCAAAAGGTCCTGTAAACTCCATTACGGCAGGCAACACGCTCATTAAAATAGGCTTGTTTGCAACCGCATCATACTTTATTTTGAGTTCTCCCGGAATTATGCATTTGCCTTCTTTATCCCTTTCTTTGCACTTAGGCACAAAACCCGACTTGCTTGTTTCGCCCTTGAGTATGCTCAACTCCTTAAGTGCTTTTTCAAGCTCGTTTTTCCTGTAATACATTGTTACTCTCACGTCTTTGCTTCCGTAGTTTTTTGCCACTGCATTAATCTTGAACTGCCTTCCAACAAAAGGAGTTTTTGTTTCCAGTTCAAGCTTTAAACCCTCGTTTTTCGGAAAATAAAAAGACTCAAAAAGGCCTATCTTCGTCTTAGCCAAAAAACCTATTTTGTTAACATTGGAAGAGGTTCTGATACAGACTTTTACCAAGTTCTCTTTTAGCCATTTATCCTGTGGAAAATAAACGATATTATTGCTTTCCCATTCCAAAAACCTTAACTCCTCAACCTCTTCGTTATTAAGATAAATTTTCAAATATTCTGTGCCATTAGGGCTTCCTTCTAATTCTATTGCGGTTTGCATTATAGGAAAAACAAAATAATTCGTGTCATTTTGAAAAGAAACAGTGTATTCCTTACAAGAATAAAAATCAAATTTATTCACGTAAAAGTCTTTATAGCCATAATCCTCAAGGGTCTTCAATTCTAAAGCTTTTGCACTAATCTTCAATTCTGCAGTTTTTGCACTACCCAAGCCAATGAAAAAACAAAACCAGACAAACAATAACGAAACCCCGAGTTTATATTCGCGCAATTTTTATCCCCTTCCTGGCTCTTTCACGCCTTTCTATTTCAAATATTATTAAAAGGGCAGTTTCTTTAATAGACTTTCTATTTTCAACAATTATCAATTTTTCTTTGCCATAATTTCTTTCCGCCCATTTCTTGCAATAATCAATTCCTTCACAAAAAACATTATCCTGTATCTTCTCTTCGCTGTATCCCCTTAAAGAAAGCCTGAATTCAAGCAATTCAGGGTTACACGTAAGCACTATCAAATAATCAAAATCTGCTTTAGTTTCACAAATCATATGGCCTTCAAAAATCACGTTTTTTCTTTTTTTCAAAAACCTGTTAAGTTTTTTTTCAAGCTTGTCAATATCCACTACCAATTCGTTTGTCTCTTTGTCAAACTCCGCTATTTTCTCCTTTACTGAAAAATCCCGTTCATTAATGACTTTAAAGCCAAAAAACTCACTAAGCTCTTTAGCAACACTCGTTTTGCCAACACCAGGAGTTCCTGTTATTCCAAGCCTCATTACTAAAACTATCAATGGAAGATTTAAACAACCTTATTAAGGATTGGTTAAGGACTCCAAAGCTAAAATTGACTACTTACGCAACAGAAACAAAAAGCGATATGATTATGTTACTGCATCGGGTTGCTTTGTTTTTGGTTATTTGGTTTTGTTGATTTTAGGAAAAAGGCATTGAACCGTTGCATTTGGAGGGTTTGGTAAGCCCTGTTTCTTTGTCGTTAGGTCTCTTTCCGCCGGATTCAAAAATACGGAAAAGTTCGTTGGCTCTTTCTAGATTCTCTTTGTTGTTTTCGTTGCCAAGAGCCATTAAATCACCAAAATTTTAAAGCGAATTTATAGTGCCTTAACTAATATAAATATTTTTCGTAATCAGAGGCAAAATAAAGTTTTTTTTATTTTTTATAACCTTAAAAAAATTATTTCTTCGTTGAAAAAGCTTTTTTAAGCCTTAAAATCATTTTTTATGTTTAATTTGTTTTTTTTTCGTATTTTTTTTCTTTTATTTTTTTTGTAAAAAAGACCGGTTATGTAGTTGTGATTTTTTGCGACTCATATATCTTTTTTATGCTTTCTTTGTTTTTTAGCTTTTATGTTTAAGTAGTTTTTTTGCTCGGTCTGCCAATTTTATTTTTCGCGAGTTTGCTTTATTTTAGGTAATAAGCCTTGCCCTGCCTTTTTTTGTTGTAATGCATTGTTTGTTTTTTTTAGTCTTTGCCATTTTTGTAGAATAGAAGTTGCTCTAGTTAATCTTTAAGTTGTCAGAATGCCGTCATTTTAGCCTTATGCTGTCCAGGTTTTTTATTGCTTGTGAGCTTATCTCAAATTTTGCTGAAAAGTATTTTGCCAACTCTATTGTTTTTGAAGCTTCTCCGTGGTTCGTGAGTATTTTTTTAGGTTTTGGCTTGAGGCTTCTTACATATGCTATTAGTTGTGCCCTGTCAGAGTGTCCTGAAAAGCCTTCTATTGTTTCAACTCTCATGTTTATCTCTAATTTTTTTGTTTTTCCGTCGTTGAGTGTTATTGGTATGCTTCTTAAACCTGCTTGTATTTTCCTTCCTAAAGTCCCTTCTCCCTGGTAGCCTACGAATATCAAGGTGTTTATTGGGTTTTCGGCGAGTTTGTAAAAGTATTGTACGCTTGCGCCCCCTGTCATCATTCCGCTGGAAGCCAATATTATTGCCCTTCCGTTTTGGCATATGTTGTCTCTTTCTTCTGGCTTTGCGGTTTGGAATATTTCTGACGTAAAAGGGCTGTCGTTTTGCAGTACTCTCGTTTGGACTATGTTTCTCAAGTACTCAGGGTATGCAGTGTGTATTGCAGAGCTTTCTTTTGTCATGCCGTCTATGTAAACTTTTACTTCCGGGTCTATTAAGCCTTTTCTGTAAAAGTTTTCTATAACCAATTGCAATTCCTGTGCTCTTCCAACTGCGAATACTGGGATGAGCACTGTCCCTCCTTGGTTAACTGTTTCTTGTATTACTTTTAGAAGCATTGCTTCAGTTTCTTCCCTTTGCGGCATTATGTCTTCTTTTGCCCCATACGTGCTCTCTATTATCAAAGTTTCAAGCCTTGGATAGTTTATGTCAACGTTGTTGAATAGCCTTGTAAACCCGTACTTTATGTCAGCTCCGTACACCAAGTTGTGTGCTCCTTCGCCTATGTGCAAGTGTACTGAAGCACTTCCAAGGACGTGTGCTGCGTTATGGAAAGTTATTCTAATGTCAGGTGCAACGTCTGTAACTTCCCTGTATTCCCTTGTTATTGTGTGCTTTAACATTTCTTTTATGTCTCTTTCTCCAAATGGCGCTTCTTTGTTTTCTTTTGCAAGAATGTCAAGGTAGTCAAAAAGAAGCAAAGCGCTCAAATCTCTTGTTGGTTCTGTGCAGTACATTGGCCCTGCGTATCCTGCTTTGTACAAGTAAGGTATGAATCCACAATGGTCCATGTGTGCATGGCTTAAGACTATTGCGTCAAGTTCGTTTATCGGAAACCTTATTGCATCAAGGTAAGGGTACATTTCTTCAGGCGTTTGTGCTCCAACGTTTATTCCACAATCCAGCAGTATTTTTGTCTTTCTTGTTTCCAGCAGTATG
>JBBISX010000067.1:0-4720 GCA_037441005.1 Candidatus Iainarchaeum sp. | reverse complement strand
AAGGGTTTACGCTGAAGGAGAAATACTTGAAGAAGAAGAAATACCGCAAAAAATACTCAACGAAATAGAAAAAGAATGCAAAGAATTGGGGATCAAAGGAAAAGAAAAAGAAAAACTCGTGGAAAAGCTCAAAAACAATTTTAGCAACTTGATAGTAGAGCCTGGAGAAGCAGTAGGCATAGTTGCAGCACAATCTATGGGAGAACCTGGAACTCAATTAACTTTAAGGACAAAGCACTACGCAGGAGCTGCTGAAGTTTCTGTTGGTTCAGGAATACAAAGGGTTGAAGAAATAGTGGATGGCAGGTCAAAAGCAAAGTATCCAACAATGACTATTTACATAGCTGACGAAAACCTGAAAAAAAATGAAGAAAAGCTCGACCTTTTTGCCAAGTCATTGATTGATGTGAGAGTTTCTGATGTGATTACTGTAAAAGAGCAGTTGTCAATAGGGAAAATAACGATAACGATTAATGAAGAATCTGCAAAAGAAAGGAATGTAAATGTTGAAGAGCTGATTGACAAGATAAACAAACAACTGAAAAAAGAAGGAAAGAAAAAAGAAAAAAACGTTTACGAGTTCTGGTTCAAGAACGAGCCTTTGCTGAAAATAAGAAGAAACATAAATAAGCTCAAAAACCTGAGGATACAAGGCATAAAAGGAATAGAAAAAGTTATTTTGACAAGAGAAAAAGAAGAGTTAGTTATAAAGACAAGGGGTACTAACCTTAAAGCAATCCTCAAATTGCCCGAGGTTGATGGAACTAGGACAACAACCAACGACATCAAAGAAATAAGCAGCATCCTTGGAATAGAAGCAGGAAGAATGGCAATAGTGAGTGAATTACAGGCAGTATTAAGAGAAAATAACATAGCAGTGGATATAAGGCACATAATGTTGCTTGCGGACCTCATGAGTTGGGAAGGAGAAATAAAAGGCATAGTGAGAACCGGGATAGCAAGAGGAAAATCGAGCCCTTTTGCGAGAGCAGCGTTTGAAGAAACCGTAAAACACCTGATGGAAGCGGCTTTCAAAGGCGAGGTTGAAAACCTGCAAGGAGTTGTTGAAAACATAATAGTAGGACAGCCAATAAAAGTTGGTACTGGAAGGGTAAGCCTTGTAATGAAAAAATGAGGGGAAAGAATGGCAAAAGCTGATTATGCAAAGGAAATAAGAAGAGCAGTTGACACTGGAAAAGCAGTGTTTGGAGCAAAAGAATCTGAAAAAAGCCTTAAGAACGGCACAGCCAAATTATTGATTATATCCAACAACGCTCCTAAATTGCACAGGGAAATGCTTGTATTGTTAGCTGAAAAAGCCAAAGTGCCTATTCTTGAGTATGAAGGTAAAAGCAACGAACTTGGAAGCGTATGTGGAAAGCCTTTTGGCATATCAGCCATGGCAATAGAAGACGAAGGCAAAAGCAAAATACTTGAGTCAAAGAAGTGATTTCTCATATGGAGTTTGAGATGGAACAAATACAAATGATGAACACGCTGGACTTTATAGCAAGAGTCCCTGCAAAAGACTGCATAGTTGCAGGCAACAAAGTCGTTTTTTTGGTCCCTGAAGAAGCAATAAAAAAAGCCATAGGGAAAAAAGGAGCAAAGGTCAAAGAGCTTCAGGAAAAAATAAGGAAGAAAGTGGAGATCTTTGAATATACTAACGAACCTAAAAATTTTTTGCAAAAGGCTTTTTCAAAAGCAAAGATTCAAAGCATTGAAATAAAAGAAATAAACGGGAAAAAAATAGTGTTTGTGAAGCCAGATAAGGAAGGCAAAGAGATAATATTAAGAAACCTTGGCAGGCTTAAAAGCGTAAAGGAACTTGCAAAAAGAAACTATGGGATAGAAGAAATAAGAGTAAGGTGAAAAAATGGGAGAATTTTCTGCAAGAGCACTAAAGAAAAAAAGAAAAAAGTGGAAAAAGAAGGACACGAAGTTTATAAAGAAAATGAAAAGAAGAATGGGTTTGCATAAAAAAGAGTTGATAGGCGGAGCTCCGCAAGCTAAAGGCATAGTAATAGAAAAAAGGGGAGTTGAAGCAAAGCAGCCTAACTCTGGGATAAGAAAGTGCGTAAGGGTTCAAATCACAAAAAATGGAAATGAACTTACGGCACTTGCTCCGAAAGACAAAGCCATAACTTTTATTGAAGAGCACGACGAAGTAATAGTTGAAGGTATAGGCGGAGCACAAGGGGGCCCTAAAGGAGACTTATGGGGCGTGAAATATAGGGTAACCCATGTCAACGGCATTTCATTGCAAGAACTTAGGAAAGGCAAGAAAGAAAAGGTAAAGAGGTAAAAGAATGAGTAGTGAAAAAAAACAAGTTGACCTTGTTTTTGGAAAATGGGATCCGAGAGAAGTAAACATAAAAGACCTCAGCCTGCAGAAGTATGTCAGCCTTGACTCTAAAATGGTTCCGCATACTTTTGGAAAAAAAACTAGGGCAAGGTTTGAAAAAGGAAAGTTGAGCATAGTTGAAAGGCTCATAAACAAAATAATGAGAACAGGACAGGGAAAGAGAAAACTGTCAGGGAAATTCATAAGAGGCAGAGGCTCTTGCGGAAACAAAATAATAGCAATGAAAATAGTTGAAAAGGCTTTTGAGTTAGTTGAGAAAAGAACAAAAAAGAATCCTTTGCAAGTCCTCGTTGATGCAGTGGAAAAAGCAGGACCGAGAGAAGATACCACGAGGATACAAAGAGGCGGGGTTTATTACACTGTTTCTGTTGATGTGGCGCCTTTGAAGAAAGTTGACGAAGCCCTAAAGAATATTGCGTTAGCCGCTTTCCATGCTTCTTTTAACAGCAAAACTGATGCAGCAGAAGCATTAGCAAAAGAGCTTATAGCTGCTTCAAACGAAGACAACACGAGTTATAGCGTAAAAAGAAGGGACGAAATAGAAAGAATTGCGAAAGCCTCAAGGTGAAAAATTGGCAAAGAAAGAAGACATTGTAAGGTTAGCTCAAAAACTGATGAACAATAGGAAAAACATCAGGAACATGGGAATAGTTGCCCATATTGACCATGGAAAAAGCACTTTGGCTGATTCGCTAATAGCCGCTTCTGGACTAATGAGCGAAGAACTTGCGGGACAGCAAAGAGTAATGGACTTTGAGGACCAAGAACAGGCAAGGGGAATAACAATAAACGCGGCAAACATATCATTGCTGCACAACTACAAAAATGAAGATTATCTGATAAACCTCATTGACACTCCAGGCCACGTTGACTTTGGCGGAGAAGTAATAAGGGCAATGAGGGCAGTAGATGGAGTCATACTCGTTGTTGATGCTGTTGAAGGAGTAATGCCGCAAACCGAGACTGTAATAAGACAGGCTTTGAGAGAATGGGTAAAGCCAGTGCTTTTCATAAACAAGGTTGACAGGCTGATAAATGAACTGCAGTTGAACGAACAGCAGATGCAGGAAAGGTTCGTAAAAGTAATAACCCAAGTGAACATGCTTATCAAGAAAAACGCTCCTGAAAAGTTCAAGGAAGAATGGCAAGTAAAAGTGCAAAACGGCTCTGTGACTTTCGGAAGCGCATACAACAAGTGGGCTGTTTCAATACCAAGAAGCAGCGTGAACAACATTACTTTCAAGGATGTTTATAATCACTTAAAAGCCCAAAACCAAAAAGAGCTTTCTGCAAAATCAAAGCTTTCTGAAGCGATATTTGAAATGATAATAAACCACCTGCCTGACCCGATAAAGGCGCAATCATACAGAATGCCAATAATCTGGAAAGGCGACATGGAAAGTACTGCTGGCAAAGCAATGCTTAACGCTGACGAAAATGGGTCGTTCAGCATGATGGTCACTGACGTTTCTGTTGACAAGCATTCAGGAGACATAGCAACAGGAAGGGTTTATTCAGGAAAAGTGACAAAAGGAATGAAAGTAAGGCTCATAGGAATGCAAAAAGAAGCATACATACAAAAAGCAGGGCTTTTCATGGGCCCTGATTTCATAGAAGCAGAAGAAATACCAGCAGGAAACATAGCGGCAATAGTTGGAATGAAAGAGGTTTATGCGGGGGAAACAATAAGCTCTGACCAGGAGCTTCAGCCGTTTGAAAGCTTCATGACTGAAGTAGAACCAGTGATAACGGTTTCAATAGAAGCAAAAAACACTAAAGACCTGCCAAAGCTTATAGAAGTTCTTAAGCAACTCTCAAAAGAAGACCCTAACTTGAGAGCCACTATAAACCAGGAAACAGGAGAGCACCTGCTTTCAGGAATGGGAGAACTGCACCTTGAAATAAACCAATACAGAATAGAAAAGCACCATGGCCTGCCAATAACCGTCTCACCGCCAATAGTCGTTTACCACGAAACAATAAACAAGGAATCGCCAGTGCTTGAATCAAAAAGCCCAAACAAGCACAACAAACTCAAGATGCTTGCAAAACCTATTCCAAAAGAAATGCTGCAAAAACTCATAGCAACACACTTTGACGGCAAAGTAAAGCTAAAAGACAAAGAAAAATGGGCAATGTTCCAGGAAGTAGGGTTTGACAACGACACCTCAAGAAAAATATGGGCAGTCCACAACCACAACGTTCTAATAGACAATACAAGAGGAATAGAAGCCCTACACGAAATAAGAGAACTTGTAATACAAGGCTTTTTTGACGCCATGGACCAAGGGCCTTTAGCAAAAGAAAAATGCCAGGGCGTAATGATAATACTTAACGACGCGACATTGCACGAAG
>JBBISX010000066.1:0-4838 GCA_037441005.1 Candidatus Iainarchaeum sp. | reverse complement strand
AATAGTATTTACAAAATTGTAGCCTCTTTCTGCCTTTCCTAATATCGGGTTGCAAAAATATTCTCCCACAAAATCTGAAAAAAACTCAAACATCTTTTTTATAATGGCACGTAACAATTTAATAATTATGGAATCGTTAGGCATAGAAGTAGAAAAGACAAACGCGGAGAAAATCAAGGAAAAGCTTGTCAAACAAAGACTTCTGGACACAAGCCTCAAGCCTTTGAAAAAAGGCGGAAAAATAATTTTTCCGATAAAGCAGAAACTTGGAGTAAGGTTTGGAAAAATAGTCAAAGCTCGGTTTGAAGAAAGAGATAAAAGGGAAAGAAATATTAAAGAAGTTCTCTCAGATAGCTTTTCTCCTGAAGAAATTCGGGCTTTGCCTTCTTCGTTTGACCTTTTAGGAGATTGCGCAATAATAGAACTTGACGAAAAATTAGTTCAAAAAGCAAGGCAAATAGCCAATGCTTTGATGACTGTCAATAAGCAGGTTAAAAGCGTATTCCTAAAAAAAGGCGCGCACGCTGGAATATTCAGGAACGAACCAGTAGAATTCATAGCAGGAATAAAGACTGAAAAAGCAAACTATGTTGAACACGGATGTAAATTCAAGATATCTCTAGGCAAGGTTTTTTTCTCTCCGAGGCTCTCGGCAGAAAGGAAAAGAATAGCAGGCTTAATAAAAAAAGGCGAGAAAGTATGTTGCCTTTTTGCAGGTGTTGGCCCGTTTCCAATAGTTTTTGCAAAGCATTCAAAAATGGAGAGCGCCATAGCAATAGAACTAAACCCAGTTGCTTATCAAGACATGCTTGAGAACATAGCCCTTAACAAAGTCCAAGACAAAATAAAGCCACTGCTTGGTGATGTAAAAGAATTTGCGAGAAACAAAGAATACCAAGGCATCTTTGACAGAGCTGTAATGCCATTGCCAAAAGGCGGTGAGAATTTTCTCGTTGATGCAATAAACTACTTGAAGCCAACAGGAGGCATAATACATTACTATCAGTTCTCTAATGCAAAAAACCCGTTTGAAGAGCCAACGAACCAAATAAAAAAAGCCTGCGAAAGAGAAAACAGGGTTTTTGAAATAATTTTTCAAAAAAAAGTAAGAGATTACGCGCCTGGCATAGTCCAAGTAGTCATTGACTTTAAGGTAAAAAAACCCGAGCTTTAGGCAAATAATTTTTTTTTAAAACGAGTTAAGCCGCTTTATATTATTTTATATTATCATTATATTATGAAATAAAAAATTAAACAAAATATCATGGCTTAAAATCAGTTAGTCTTCTAACCTAAAAAGCAAATAATGGCTTAAGCCACAAAAATTAAGGCTTAGAACGACTTAAGGCTAATTAATACAGTCCAACCTTCAAAAACAAAAAAACTATAAAAGGCTCAAGGCTTATGCCTAATGATTAGGCTTTAGAATTTTTATTTGTAGGCACAAACAGAAATAAGACCAATGCCAAAAAGCCACTTAAACAAAACTTTTTTATAGCAGTGCCGTGTTTTTCTGTTCTGATGGATGGCTTTATTTTTGAAGGGGTTTTGAAGGCTCGCGAAGTGCTTGCTGAATGCTCTACAAGGTATGGCTTGTACGCTTCTGGAGGAAATGAAGGTTATACTCAAGTTTGGGCCAGAGACTCTTGCGTTTCAATGATTGGCGCGTCTTTTAATACGCCTGATTTCAAAAAAACTTTTGAAAAAAGCCTTTTAACCCTGAAATCCAAACAATCTATGAGAGGACAAATACCTAATGCAGTTGATTTTATAGGCTCTATAGAAAAGCCTGTTACTTATGCAACGATAGACTCAAGCTTATGGTATGTACTAGGGCATCATTTCTACAAAAAGCATTTTGGAAAAGCGCTTTGGAGAAAATGCTCTGATTCTATAAACAAAGCCATGCATTGGGTTTCGTGTCAGGATGCGGGCGAGGACTGGTTGCCTGAACAATTGCCTACCACTGATTGGCAGGACTGTTTTCCTCACAGGTATGGGCATACAATAAACACTCAAGCGATTTACTTCGCATGCTTGAAAGCAACAAAAAAATCAGAGGCTATTAAAGTAAGAAAGGCAGCAAATTTTTATTTGTGGGATGAAAGCCTCGGCTATTATTTGCCGTGGCGCTGGAAAGACCACGGGAAATATTCAGAGAAAGGGGATTGGTTCGATTCATTAGGGAATATGCTTGCGATAGTTTTTGGTCTCGCGGACAAAAAAAAAGCAAAAAAAATAATTTCTTTTGTCGTTGAAAATGAAGTTGACAAGCCTTATCCATTAAAGGCAATTTTTCCTCCAATAAGCCAGGATTCAAGGCATTGGCAAGACTACTTCAGTTCTTCCTTGGCAGGAACGCCAAATTATTACCTCAACGGCGGCATATGGCCCTACATAGGCGGATTTTACATAGCTGCTTTGGAAGAACTTAAAATGCACGATGAAGCGGTTTCGCAACTTGATGCTCTTGCAAGAGCTAACAAGCTTGGAAAAAAAGAATGGGAATTCAACGAATGGCTAAACCCGATTACAGGAAACCCTGAAGGAGGATATCATCAAGCGTGGAGTGCAGGCTCCTATCTGCTTGCTTTCGAATGCGTCAAGAAAAGAAAAAATTTGCTGAAAATCTAAATTTTTCTCGTTTTTCTTCTTTTGATTTTTTTCTTTTTTTCCAAAAAGTCTAAAGAAACCGAGTTAATACAATACCTTTTTCCAGTAGGCATTGGGCCGTCGTCAAAAACATGCCCAAGGTGCGCCTCGCACCTTCCACACTTCACTTCAGTTCTGTGCATGAAGTAGCTGTAATCATCATCTAGTTTTACGGCTTCGGAGTTTATAGTGTCGAAAAAGCTGGGCCAACCAGTGCCAGAATCAAACTTAGTTTCGGAAGAAAATAGCTTTTGCCCACAAACGGCACAGGTATACACTCCTTTATTGTGATTGTAAAGATACTTTCCAGAAAAAGGCATTTCAGTACCTTTTTCAAAGCAGACATGAAATTGTTCTTTTGTAAGATTCTTTCTTGCCGTTTTTTTACTCTTCATAAGAAACTACTTCCAGTTTATTTTCAGGAAATGAGAAGCACAACTAAAGCAAGGGTCATAAGCTCTAATCAATTTCTCCAATTCCAAAGCCACTCTCTCTTTTCCATTCCCAAGGTATGCTAACACTACATTCTTCAAGTCATTTTCCATGTTTATTTGGTTTTGCTGGCTTGGCGTGCATATTTCAGCATGTCTTATTATTCCGTTTTTATCAATTTCTACTGTGTAGTAAAGAAGCCCTCTTGGAGCCTCTATAGCTCCTATGCCTTTTCCTTCCTGCTTCTTTGGCAAAGGCTTTTGTTCCTGCTTGAACTCTGCAGACTCAAGAATTTCCATTGCACTGTCAATGCAATGCACTATCTCTATTGCTTGCGCCAAGTTATTATCAAAAACATCTTTTGAAGGAAAGCAGGACAAGAATTTGGAGCAATCCTTTTTTGTTTTTTTGTTGAGAGAACCACGGTTAAGGTTAAATCTGCTCAAAGCGCCAACCATATATCTTTGGCCTTCAAATTCGAAACCAGTGCTTTGCGAATAAGGTATTATCACCCTTTGAACATGGTCCCAATAATGCTTTTCTGGAATGCAATAACCTTCACTGCTAATTATTTCACCAGTCAAAAAGTCAAAACTTTCAGAGCCAAGGCTAACATAGTTTGAAAGGCTTTCAAAACTCGAGTCATTCTCATAAAAAACTTCAATCAAGTCAATCGCTTTTTCTCTCACAGAACCTAATTTTTCTTTGACTTCCTTCATTGCAGCTTTTTCTGGAAATTTTGCGTAACCGCCTATCATTGCAAACATGCCGTGCACAGCCCTGCCAAGTATCAGAGTTGACAAAGCGTTACCAGCTGCCTTCATTTGAAAACAATCAGCTATCCACTTTTCTTCACTTCCCTGAAACTCAAGTATTGAATCTTTTCCAAAGACATCAGGCAAAGAAAAAAGGTATAAGTGCATTGCATGATCCCTTATGTTCAATCCAAACATGCTGAGCTTTCTTAGTAGCATGGCTTGTTCGCTGGGCTCTATTCCCAAAGCATTTTCAAAAGCCTCTATTGAACAATTAAGGTGTGCTATGCTGCAAGTTCCGCAAATCCTTGAAACAAGCTGAGGTACAGAATTGTAAGGCTTGCCTCTGACTGCTTGTGTATAAAACCTCTTGTTTTCATTAACCTTGAGTTTCAAATCCTCTACTTTGCCGTTTCTTACTTTTATGTCAAGTTCAGCATGCCCTTCTATTTTCGAAATAGGGTCTATTGTAAGGTCAAAGTCATCGTGGTGATCCAATGAACCGTGCATTTTATTCAACCCCAAACTCTTTCAGGTAATTCTCCAAAACCTGTACAAACTTTTCCTCTATTATTGGACAGCCCGGCACTTCCGCGTCAACCTTGACATAATTTCCTATTGGCTCAACTGACGGCAAGTGCCCGAATCTTTCCAAAATAGGCTTTATTTCCTCAAGTCTTTACTTGTCAAAAAAATTGCGGTTATTGCTTGGACTTCCGTTTATGGCACAACTGCCTATCGCAACAACTTTTTTTGACTTCTGCCTTATTTCCTGCAAAAGCTTGAGCTCTTTAGAGTTGGAAATAGCGCCTTCAACAAAAGCAACGTCAAGCCCTTCTAAAGAATTGTTAGCCTTTAATATTCTCGCGTAGGAAAAATCCACTTTGTCTTTCCAGTCTTTGAGCTTGTAATTCAATATCTCTACAAAAGTTATAACACAGCCTTCATCGCCGGTAAAAGAAAAAATACCTACCTTGAGTTTTTTACCCATACATAAGC
>JBBISX010000065.1:0-4854 GCA_037441005.1 Candidatus Iainarchaeum sp. | reverse complement strand
CCCTGAATGCGGAGACTTGCTAATAGTTGAAATAAAGAAAGGCAAGGCAAAGCTTGTCACCGACCAAGAAAAAAAGTTTGATGAAATGGAAGAGCTTGAAGAAGATTTTGAAGACGACTATTAAATGAGTTAAATAATTATTAACTTATTCATCAAATATCAACCACCAAAACGAATCGTTTTCGACATATTTAAAACCAAATTTTTCAGCAATTGAACCATAAACTCTTTCTAGTCTTGCCATTTTCTCCCGGCGAGTCTCGGAGTCAACAAACACGATAGTCCTATTGTTTTTAGGCTTAAGCAAAGCTATTCCCCTAAAGCCCTGGCTTTTTGCATGTTCAATCACTTGCTTCAAAAGAAAATTTGCAGCGTATTCTCCTGTTTGCTCAAAAAAAAGCCTGTTCAAATAACCTGTGCCCATTCTTATTTGGAAAGTCAAGACAAAACACACATCACCTTTTTTTCTTCCTTTTGGAAATAGCTTGCTTAAATTTTCTTGAAGTTTCAAAGGCGGATCAAATTTTAGATTTAGCAGGTGAGTGTACTTATCGTTTGGTTGTGGCAAAAAATACGGAGTATGTTTTGGATTACCTACTTTGAGTTTCATTTCAAATATAGGACGCAACACTCCCTCATAGAAAATGGAAATAGAAAAAGGCGATTCCATGGCACTTACAGAAGGGCTTACAAAGAAACCATTTGCTTTAGGCACTCTGGTTGGCTTAAAAGATTTGATAAACTGAAAGGTAGAAGGATAAAACTTACGGTAAAACTCTAAACTATTCAATTGCTTTTTTGCATAATCTAAGTGTATATAAAAAATCAGTCGCTGTTTTTTTTGCTATCCTTATTATACCATTTTTTATTTTTTGAGTAATCATTATAAACCTTAAAAAAGATTTTTTGAATGATAAGTAACTTAAAAATGTCAAGTTACTTTATTAAACTATGGGAAAGCCGATGTTTAAGGTTTTTTTATTTGGGTTTAAAGCCAGGAAAAGTCTGCAACTAAAAAATCAAAAATCAACGGGTCTTAGTGGTTGGCTTTTTAGGATTTTTAAAATTTGTACTGGGCTTAAGGATCAAGGTTTTATGGTTGTTTGGTTTTTGGTTTTTATTACGATTATTAGCTGCACTAATACGCCTTAGATAGCTCAATTAGGTTATGTTTTCTAAAATAAAAAACAATAAAGGATAGGGTTAATGCGCACGGCATTAATCTTTTGAGTCTTTCAGCCTAATAAAGCTTTTTTTTTGCTTTCTGTAAGCCAAAATAATTTAGGGCTTAAGCCGTATTCTACGAAGCATGTTGCTTATTAAAAAGTTTTTTTTGTAATATTTTGGTTTTATGCTCAGAGTATTTAATACGATGTCAAAGTCATTAGAGGCTTTTGTTCCTATTGAGAAAGGAAAAGTAAGAATGTATGTTTGCGGTCCAACTGTTTACGGTCCAGTGCACATAGGTCATGCTAGGACTTACATTGCTTTTGATATAATAAGAAGGTACCTTGAATATAGGTCGTTCAAGGTAACTTACGTGGTTAATATAACCGACATACACGATGACATAATAAAGCAGGCTCAAAAAGAAAAAATAACTATTTTTGAGCTGGCGCAAAGAAACATTCCTGCTTTTATGAAAGACTTGGAAGAATTAAAAGTGAAAAAGCCAGACATAATGCCAAGAGTCACAGAGCACATAGAAGACATAATAAAAATGATAAAAGTTTTGCAAGAAAAAGGCTTCGCATACGAGACAGAAGACGGGGTTTACTTCAAAGTCTCTAAATTTATGGATTATGGAAAGTTAAGCGGGATAAAAGCTGAAGGAAAAATAACAGGGACAAGGGTAGAAACAGACAAGTACGAAAAAGAAGAACCATCAGATTTTGCGCTTTGGAAAAAAGCAAAAAAAGGAGAAACTTATTGGCAAAGCCCATGGGGAAAAGGCAGGCCTGGTTGGCACATAGAATGCTCTGCAATGAGCACAAAACACTTAGGCGAACAAATAGATATTCATGGCGGCGCAGTTGACCTTGTCTTTCCACACCATGAAAACGAGATATGCCAGAGCGAAGCTTGTTATGGAAAAAAACCTTTTGTCAAGTATTGGCTTCATGCGGGTTTTCTTACAGTGAAAGGCGAAAAAATGTCAAAAAGCTTGGGAAATTTTATAACCATTCCAGAACTGCTAAAAAAAGTAAATGCCTTGAGCTTCAGGTTTTTCATAGCAAGTTTGCATTACAGGTCACGGGTTGACTATAACGAAGAAGCCATAAGCCAAGCAGAAAAAAACCTGAAAAAATGGAATGAGTTCATTCAAAGCCTTTTAGATTGCGAAAAAGAAAACGAAAACCAGGAAGTGAAAAAATTGGTTGAAAAAGCACGCGAAGAATTTATAAAAAACATGGACGAGGATTTTAACTTGCCTAATGCATGGGCTTCTCTTTACGACTTCCAGTCAAAAATAAATTCGCTCTTATACTCAGGCAAAATGTCAAAAAAGAACGCTAAGGAAGTGCTTGGTTTTCTTGAAGAATTGAACGCTATTTTTGAATTCTTCTCTTTCGAGAAAAAAGAAACAAAACTGCCAAAAGAAATAATGGAAATGATAGAAAAAAGAGAAACGCTTAGGAAACAAAAAAATTTTGAAGAAGCAGACAAAATAAGAAAAAGCCTCATGGAAAAAGGAATAACCTTAATAGACACTAAAGGAGGCGTAAAGTGGAAAGTTGAAAAAAACCAGAAAAAATAAAAGCCGATTCAGTGAAATCCAAGTAAGTAGGCGAGAAAGAAAGGAAAAATTTGCAAAAGTACTTTATTTTAGTTTTTTTCGCTTATTTTTTCCAACAGCTTTTTGGCTTTGTTGTTTTTTTCAAAGTGTTTTCTAACAGGCTCTAATAAATTGGTTATTTGGGTTGCTACTGATGTTTTCAAGTCCATAGGGTGCAATTTGCCTTTTGCGAAATCCTCTTCAAGCTCTTTGTATGAAAAATAGGAGATGTTGCCGCCAAATTTTTGAGGCCTTTCAATTTTGAATTCTTTTACTTTTTCAAATACTATGTATTTGCAGTATTCAAGTATCGGGTTGTCCTGAACTGTCTTTTCTGGGCAATAGGCCTTGTTTATTTTTCTTCTTATTTCTTCTTCCGAGTCTGTCATGAAAATCGCAGAGTCTGGTTTTGACTTTGACATCTTCAATTCTATTGCTCTTTCTATTCCTTCTGCGTTGGTTTTTATATGGCTCAAGCCAAGCAGCATGTGGTGATGCACTGCTATCGGTTTCCAAAAGCCGATTTTTTCTCCAATTTCTCTTGCGAGCATGTTTACTTTTCGTTGGTCCATTCCAAGCTGGGCAATGTCAACGTTTAATTCAAAAATGTCCGCGGCTTGCATGCAAGGATAGATTATTTGTGAAGCGTAAAGCGTGTCTGCCTCTGACCTGCCCATTATTTGTGAACACCTTATTATTCTATTTAGAGTGTTGGCAGTGGCTATCTTCATTACTTTTGACCAATATTCTTTTTTTTCAATGAGGGAAGAAGCCCTCACGAACTCCACTTTTTCAAGGTCTAAGCCAGTTGCCTTCCACACTTCAATCATGTAGTCTCCTGCTAAACCTATTTTTTCAAGGTTTCCGTTGAACTTGTTGTTCGCCCACGCATGCCAGTCCGCAACGAGCAGTTTGAACCGTGTTCTTGCCTTGAGCATTTTGTTGATGTTTATTGCCCTCAAAAGACCTTGGGCTATGTGTATTTTGCCAGAAGGCTCAAAACCATCGTAAGCAATAGGCTCTTGTTTAGTCTCAAAAAGAGCCTTTAGCTCCTGTTCTGTTATTATTTCTTCTCCGACTTGTTTGACAAGAGAAATGCGGTCTTCAATATCCATGATAAAAAATACTTTGTTAGTGTTTTTAATGTGTTTCCAAAGTCTAGGCTAAGGAATTGTTTGGATTTTCGGTGTTTGATAAACAGCGTTCAATGCACTATAAAAACCAAATCTAAAACCTGAAAAACAGGAACTAATTTGCTATCGGAAAAATAAAAGATTTCTTGATTCTTAGGCATTATTAGGTCTTTGTAGCGGATTTTTCGGTTTGGCTTAGCCAAACTACATGTTGTCCAGTGTCTGGCTTAAGCCTATGGTCCTAAATAAGGTCTTAATCAGGCATTAATGGGTTTTTTATTTTGTGAGGCATGCTGGTTGTTTTGAGTTAAGTTTTGTGCTTATGTTAATGGAGATTTTTTAAGTCTTTGGAAGATTTGCAAGTGTTGACCTTATTGCCTCTGCCTGAACGCCTGTTTCAACGATCAGGCCAAATCCAATAAAGCCAAGCAAAAGACCACCTATTAGTATTATGAGAAATCTGACGAGGTTTGAATAAGCCATTTAAATCTAATAATGCTGTAAAATATAAATTTTGTTCTATTGAGGATTTTACTATTCGTTGAGGTTTTAATCTTTTTTAAAATTTTTTGTTTGGTTTTAATTATCGTCTGTTTTATTTTTTTCTTTTTTGTACATGCGGTTCTCTTTTTCTATTCGGACTGCCGTTTGGAAATGTTCCTTTACCCATTGATAGATTATTTTTATTAGGCGTAACTTTTCCACGCCATGTTGGTTTGTTTGGAACCATATTATCTAAAAACGCTATTTTAGTATATAAATTTTTCTTTACTTTTGGTTTTGCATAAAAAACTTTAACAATTTTTAGGCTTACCAGCCTGTTTTAAGCCGTCTTAAGTCTTTATTGTGTTTTGTTGTTTTTGGTTTGTTCTTCTCTTTAGCTTTTCTGGGTTTTTAATCCAATCTAAAAGGCCGACAGCCTTTTTTTGCTTTATTTTCAATCCT
>JBBISX010000064.1:0-4869 GCA_037441005.1 Candidatus Iainarchaeum sp. | reverse complement strand
TTTTCCCTTAACTCAGGTCTTTCCATGAGCATTGACAAGTATTTCCCAAGCTCGTCAACATCCGCACGGTATGCAAAAGTCTTTGGTTTGTCAAACTTTATTATCTGTTTTTTTTCAAAACCCATTTCTGGATAAGCCCATTCCTGCTCTAAGTCTATGGTTTGCGAAACTTTTGCAAGGAAACCTGTTTTGTTGTGTATTATTGTATCCTTTATGCCTCCAGCATCAATAGACACTACTGGAATTCCGCAAGCCATTGCCTCAACCTGAATCATGCCAAAACCTTCTATCCTGCTAGGCGCTGCGTAGATGTCAGCAGAGCTCAAAAGAACATTCAGGGTTTCCCTTGAAACACTACCATCAATGTATTCAACTTTGTTTTCAAACCCAAAAGACTTTATGATTTCCATTTCATCTTTATAATGGTAAGTAGGGTGATAATTCTCCCAACTTTTGCCAACGTAGCGCCACTTCGGGTATTTGCCATTTATTTTTCCCAAAGCTTTAAGCACTTCCTGAAAACCTTTGCTAGTTACGTCCCCACCTGCAGTCAATATCATTATTTCGTCTTGCTTTACCCCTAACATTTGCCTCATTGAAACTACTCTTGGATCATCTTTTGGAATAGGCTTCATTTCATCAGTGTCTATGCCAATTGGCATTGGCACAAGGTTTTTTCCGGAAAGTCCGTCACGCACATAAGTTTCCTTAACCCATCTGCTCGTAGTAAAAATCAAAGGCAACTCTTCTAAAGTTTCATGATAATTTGCTACCCAGCCATCCGCATTAAGCCAAGGAATAAGTTTTACCCCGTATTTTTGCGTGTACATTGAGAGTCTTGGCAAATCACCCCAAAACCCTATTCCTATTGCAAAATTCGGTTTGTAATGCCTATAAATAAATTCCTTTTCAAACCTTGCTCTTCTATTAGTTTCATAAATCCGATAGCCATGATGCATTAAACCTTTGGCTAGGTAGTAACCCTGAAGGCTCACGCCATCCAATTCTGGAGGGTAAGGATATAATACAGCAGCTGAAAACTTCCCGCCATTTTTTTCATTCATCATATCACTTTCTTAAAAGTTTCTAACTCGGAACAACTCAAATATTCAAAAATGTCTTTTCTAAAACCGTACACCTCATGAATCAAGCGCCTTTTTTCGCTAAATTCAAATTCTGTCAGTTTTAATTTTTCTTGTGCATTCTCGTTAGGAACGCACATGAAAGGCGATTCTTGCCTCTTATAGTCAAAGCAAAACAGATTTTTTAATTTTATTAATCCGCTTTTTTGCATTTCCATGACAGATTTATGAACTTCAACATGTCTCTTATGTCCATATTCTCCGTTTTCCCCATGGGTGAAAACAAAATCAAAAAACTTGTCATGAACTATAGGGTCTATTCTTTTAACGACCTCGTCAATAGACTCTAAGCTTTTCTCAGGATTTTCATCATCCAAATCAGACATAAAACCCTTGGCATTCAAAAGCCTACAAACTCTGAAAAACTTTGGAGCCCTGTCAGGGTCGTCTTTTCTACAAAGTGACAACACTACCCAACTCCAATTTTTCTCCCTTAAAATTTTTCCGCCCATCCATATGGTCTCATCATCAGGATGAGCTACTATTGCTATAGCATTAACCATAACCAAAATTATTGAATAACAAAAATTAAATACCATGCACACTAATATTTAGCATGAAACAGGAACAAAAAATATTTTCTATAGGGGACACAAACATAGACTTGTTCACATACTGCGACGAAAAAATAATTTCTGGAGAAGAACACCATGCAAAAAAATTCTCTTTGTCCATAGGCGGAAATGCTGCCAACTTTGCAGTTTCTATTTCTTCGTTAGGCCTTGAAGTAGAGCTCGTAAGCGCTATAGGCCATGACATTTTTACTCAAGAAATACTAGCATGCTTGTCAAACAAAAAAATAAAAAAAAAAATCGACGTATTCAAAGAAGAAAACTGCTACTCAAACATATTCCTCAAAAAAGCCGCGGAAAGGGCAATAATATCAAACAAAGGCTGCATGCTCAAGTTGACTTCAGGCTTTATATGGAAAAAAATAAGCAAAAAGCTGAAAGAAAACGACATAGTTTTCTTTGGCGGCTACTACCATTTGACAGGAATGCACAAAGGCTTTATCAAGCTTCTGGAAAAAATAAAAAGAAAAGGCGCTATCGTGGCCTTCGACGCGACTTTTGACGAAAATGGCAAATGGGACGTATCATTTTTAAGAATGGTTGACTATTTCTTTCTTGACTTTAAAGAATTTGAAAAAATAACAAATTCTAAAAAAATAAGCAAAGGAATAAAATTTTTGTTCGAAAAAGGGGCTAAAAGAATAATTTTGAAAATGGGAAAAAGAGGAGCAGGATTTTTCAGCCCTAACAAAACACTTTTCGCAAAAGCCGTTAATGTAAACAGCTTAAATTCAACCGGCGCCGGAGACGCATTCAACGCAGGTTTCATTTACGGGCTAATAAGAGGATATTGCGATTACGCTTGCTTGAAAATTGCAAACTTTGTAGCGGCGAGAAAAGTTGCTATGCTTGAGACAAGAGAAAAAGAAGTGCTGGACTTTGTAAAAAGCTCTTTCATGACAGAAGTTATTGTCTGCAAAAACAGCAAAGAATTGTCGCAAAAAGCTTTTTTTGAAATAGCAGAACAGCTTAAGAGAAAACAAGATTCTGTTTTCTCCTTTGCCGCAGGAAAAACCCCGATTGAAACTTACCATATTGTAAAAAATTCAAACCTTGACTTTTCAAAAGCTGTTTTCATTCAATTGGATGAATACCTTGGCGTAAAAAAAGAAGATTCTTTCAGTTTTTTTATAAAGAAAAACCTTTTTGGAAAAAAGAGGTTTAAAAAAGCCTTTTTTTTCAGCACAAACGAAAAAAAGGCAAAACAACAAGTAATGCTATTCAAAAAAATACTGAAAAAATACGAAGTTGATTTAGTGGTTTTAGGCATAGGTAAAAACGGGCACATTGCATTCAACGAACCCGGTTCTGATAAAAACTCCAAGGTAAGAATAGTTTACTCAAAGAAAAAAGCAATAACACTTGGGATAAAAGACATACTTTCGGCAAAAAAAACAATTTTGCTCGCTTCAGGAAAAGAAAAATTAAAGCCTGTCTATAAGGCACTTTACGGAAAAATTTCAAGCAAACTCCCAGCTTCTTTTTTAAGACTGCATAAGAACTGCACTTTCATAGTTGACAAAGAAGCCTTGATAAAAAATGCCTAAAGTCACCTATGGCTTAAACCCTAACCTTTTAGTGAATTTATTTAGGTTTGGCTTGGAAGGCCTTAGCATTCAGGGAAGGATAAAAAGCCTGTCGTCATTTTTTCCGTTCAAAAGTCCAAGCTTTACCCCAGCATCAAGCCAAGCGTGTGCATAACTGTAAGCCGCAAGTGCTGTTAGCTTCATTCCTTTTTTTTCAAAGTAATTTCCGTCAGAATAATAGCTTTTTGCCATTTCCAACAACATTCGGCCTTCTTTTTTTATTACTTCAACTTTTTCAAGAGCCTCTTTTGTCAATTTTCTATACCTTGTGACTTTTTCTTCAATATCCTCTTTCATTCTAGACCAGCCAAAGCCCTGAGACCTTCTATTTCCTTTTCGTTCAAATTGCCGCATATTATTAATGATTGTGGAAAAGACGAAAAACTGAAGTTCTTGACCTTTTCCATAGTGCCTGCAAACACTTGTTCTTTTTCAGTGCCAAGCGCAGACAACCCTACTATAATACTATCAGCCACAACGTTTTTTTCCCTTCTTTCCTCTATAAGCTCAAGCAGCGAAATCGCCTGCCTTATGCTCATAAGCCTTGACTCTTCCTTCCTTATGTCAAGCAAGCACAAAGTATGAAGGCCTAAAGACTTGTTTTTCAATATTATGTCGTAAAAGCTTTCAGGCTCGTAATCTTCTTCGTGAAAAACTATTGTAGAAGTCCTGCCGAATTTGTATCTATCCAAGCCGGTAAAGGCTACATACTCAAAAACACTTATGCCTGGAACAATCTTCACTGGAATATTAAGAGTCTTACAGTCTATTGCAAGCTGAACATGGGTTGTTGCGTTCAACGGATTTCCAGGCACAACAAGGGCAACATTGCCGTTGCAATTAACAACATGGTTTTTTACGAAGCCTTCTTCTATCTCTTTTCTCCCAAGAGAAATTATTTCCTTGTTGCATTCAGAACTAAGGCTTGAAATATAGCCTTCAGGAAGCTGTGAAGTAAAATTGTCAAAATAGATTTTTTCACAACTTTTCAAAGCGGAAACAGCCTCTTTTGTGAGGTGCTTTTGCGATAGCCCCGTGCCTACAAGGTAAAGCATGTTATCAGCAAAAATTGTTCTCTAAAAAACTTTTAAATGCAGGTGCCTACCCCAATAGTGAAAACATTTCTGAGTCCGGGGGCGAAGCCCAACACAATAAGCCAAAACTTGACAAAGCCTCTGAAGTTTTTATCCTCTATCTCCTTATCAGCATAATAAACTATTAGCGTTGCCAAAGAAATTTTTACAATGACAAATAGAAGGGGGTTTATAGAAATGACAAAAGCGCTTGCAGGGTGCTGTTCGCCACAATTCAGTAAAGAAATTGCTACTAAACTAGCTAAGCCGTCAAGAGTTTGGCCCAAAGCAACCAAAAAATTCATTTTGTCTGAAAAAATGTTTTTGACATTAATTTTTGCCAATAATAAGCCTATCAATACGACCAAAAAAACAACCAAAGCGAAGCTTTCCCAAGCAACAAAATTCATGAACTCAAAAATAATCAATGGCAATGCCAGAGCAGAGCCTATCACAGGTACTTTTCTGTTCCAATCCTTGCCTGTCAAAATAATTG
>JBBISX010000063.1:2033-4884 GCA_037441005.1 Candidatus Iainarchaeum sp. | reverse complement strand
TTTTCGCCTGCCAATGAGTAGGTGTCAATAGTTCCGAAAAGCGCCAAGTTAAAAGCAATTAACGATAGAGTGAGCAAAGAGAAAGGAATAAAGGCATACAAGAAGCCGTGCCTGTTTTTGAAAAACAGGATTGCGAAAAAAGGTAAAACTATTACAGGGTTTGTTATTCTGAACCAAGCTGAAAGCCCAAAAAAAAGACCGGAAAGGAAAAAGTGTTTTTTAGTATTTAATAGGTAAAAGTAGATTCCTATTAAAATCAGCGCAACGCTTGCTGGCTCTGGCATTGCTGTTCTTGAGTAATAAACCAAAGGCGGAAAAAACAAGAACAGGGCAGAGTAGGAAAGTTTTATGCTTAGTCTTTGGAGAATCAAAATGAAAACCAGCCAAGCAAACAAATGAGTTATTATGCCGGAGAAAAAAACGAACTCAAGGCTGAAAAATGCAAAAGGGGCTAAAAGTATGCTTTGGCCTAAAGGGTAAAAGCTCATGAATTTGCCGTTCATTTCAAGCAAATTATAAGATTCAAAAGGATCAACTTCAAACAATTTTCCCTCTGCCAAAAGCTTTGCTTGCGTGATATATACCCTTGAGTCGCTTGTTTCGAAGTAAGGCGGGTAAAAAATGAGATAAAGGGCAAGGAAGGCAAAAAGAGCTATTGCTAAAAAATTTCTTTCTGGGCTTTGAGAAATTTTTAGAAAGTCTTTTTTTGCTTCTTGAATCATCCTAACACATTTTTCGCTTTTTCTTCAGACCATTCAAGCTCTTTTCTTTTGGAGCGCATTGCCTTTGACATTTTGCTGTAAAGTTTTTTGCTGAAAAATTCAATTAATTTTTCTGCTATTTGGCCCGGGTTTTTTGGCTCTACCAAAAAACCGTTGTATGAGTCTTGAATATGATCCGGATTTCCGCCAACGTTGGTAGCTAATATTGGCAGGTCAAAGCCGAAAGCAACTCTTATTATTCCGCTCTCGCTTATGTCAAGGTAAGGAAGCACTATAATATCTGAAGCGGAAAAATAAATAGGCACTTCGCTGTCTGGGACATACTTGTCTATTATTGTGATTGAGTCTTCCAAGCCCAGCTCTTTAATCATTCTCAAGTATTCGCCTTTATCTTCCCAAAATTCGCCGACTATCAAAAGATGGGCCTTGCACTTTTCTTTAACCATAGGCATTGCTTGTATAAGGTACTTTAGGCCCTTGTATTCTCTGATAAATCCGAAAAACAGCAAAACATTTTTTTGCTCTAAATTGAGTTTTTTCTTTGCAACGCTTTTGGGCATTTTTTTTGAGTTGGTTGCAAGGGAATAAATTGGTTCAAGGTATAGCCCTGTTTCTTTATTTGGAAAAAGCCGGAAAAGCTTTTGCCTGTCTGAATTTGACATTGCAACAAGCCTGTCCATTCTTGAAAGTAATATTTTAGTGAGCGATTCGTGAAAAATGTTTTTCAGTAGCTTGAATTGTCCTTCGTGGTGCGGGAAAATGTTTTGGCAAATAGCTATTTTTTTGCCTTTGCATAAAAGCGAAAGGGTGAGGTAACAAGGGAACAAAAAGGTTGACCACCATTGGAAAATAATTTTTTCAGGATTTAAGGAATTTATTTTTCTTGCTGTTGTAAGCCAATTAAAAGGATTAACAGAATCAAGGATTTGGCCTTGAGAAATATCGTTTTGTTCTTTGGCAAACTTGCCGGGGTAAAGAAACTTGGGAAAAAGCCTTTTGAAAGAAATTGGAAAAACACTATTATTTTTTGAGAGGTTTTGAAAAAGGGCCTCGTTGGAATGCGCTATTCCTCCTCTTAGAGGCTTTAAAGGACCTATAAGCACTATCTTCATTTCAGTCACTATGCAGCCAAAAATCGTCAAAGAAATACATTTCTATTTGTTTTTTTTCAGCCAACTTTGGCAGGACTTCTTTTTCTAACTGGCCTTTTGTTGGAAAGTAATCCAAAGCCTTTGGCTCAAAAATAAAAACTCCTGCTCCTTGAAGATTTGAAGGTTTGCTTGACTTGTATTCGAATTTTATTATAGTGTTGTCTTTGACCCTTATTTCATCCAACATTTCGGCCTTTTTTTTGGTAAGCGTCACTGCCATTGTGCAAAGCTTCCTGGAATTTCTGTGAATTTCAAGCATCTTGCCAAAGTTTATTTCACACAGGGTGTCCAAAAAAATCACGAAAAAAGCAGAGTCAAAATTATTTTCAGCAAGCTTTATTGCTCCCGCCGTGCCTAATTTTTTGTCTTCTTTTAAAAACAAATGGTTTTTGTAAAAAAACGGGTTTTTGCTTATTATTTCTCTGGATAAAACTTCGTTGTTTTTCCCGCCTGCTAATATTAATTCTTGCACTTGGGCTTGTTCTAATTTTTTTAGGTTGAACTGAAGGCTTTTTAAGTCTAAATTGGTGCCGCCTAAAAGAATGGCTTTAGGCTTTGAAAAAACGGCAGCATGCTTGTTTACAATGTATTCTACTGCCTGAGACCTGTTTTGAAGGTTTTCTTTTCCTATCAAAGAGTCAAGGAATTTAACGCTTTCTTCGTTCAAAGAAATAGTAATTCTTTCTTTCATAAGCAAAAAGAACAACAAAAATTAATATAAATATTAATGCGTTTAATTTGTAACATAAATCATGAAAAAGTATGAAAAAATATGAAAAAGTATGAAATTATTTTGCCAGAATGGTGTTTAAAATTTGAAGGAGTGTTTATTTGGCTTCTTATGAAGGCAAAAAGGTTTTGGTGACAGGCGGTGCTGGCTTTATTGGCTCAGCCTTGACTTTGGCTTTGGTTGAGAAAAACGCAGAAGTTGTTGTTTTGGATAATTTTGCCAGTGGAAGAAAAGAGTTTTTGGAGCCT
>JBBISX010000063.1:0-2023 GCA_037441005.1 Candidatus Iainarchaeum sp. | reverse complement strand
AAGTTCTTGTTTTGGAAGAAAACATTTTGAGCAAGCAGTTGCCTTATTTATTCGAGAAGCATGAAGTTGATTTTGTTTTTAACTTGGCCGCCATGCCTTACATACCTGAGTGTTATTCAAAGCCGAAGGAGTTTTTTGAAGTCAATACTTTGGGAGCATTGAATGTTCTCATGTCTTGCAAGCAGGCAGGGGTTGAAAGGGTTTTGCATTATTCCACTTCAGAGGTTTATGGCACTGCACAAAGATTTCCTATGGATGAGCATCACCCTTTGAATCCTGCTTCCACTTATGCTTCAAGCAAATTGGGTGCTGACAGGCTTTGCTTTACCTTGCATTACGAACAGGAAATACCGGTTATTATTTTAAGGCAGTTCAACGTTTTTGGGCCTCGCGAAACCCACCCTTACATAATTCCTGAAATAATTTCACAATTATCCAAGTCTTCCACAATAAGATTGGGCAACATAAACACGAGAAGGGACCTGACTTTTGTCGAGGACGCTGTCGAGGCTTCTTTACTATTGATGCTGCAAAAAAACGCCGAAGGGCAGGTTTTCAATGTTGGCACTGGCAAGGATTACAGCGTTCTGGAAATGGCTGAAAAAGTCGCGGAAGCCATGGGAGTGAGGAACATGAAAATAGTTTTGGACAAAAAAAGATTAAGGCCTCTGGACGTTGAAAAACTTCAGGCAAACTATTTCAAAGTCAACCAGTTGACAGGCTGGACGCCGAAAACTAGTTTTGAAGAGGGCTTAAGGAAAACTATAGGTTGGTTCAATGAAAACGGAAAAAAATGGCCTTGGGAAAAATGAAATAGCTGTGGAAAAAACGCGATTGCAAGACTTTGAAATACCTTTATACAAGCCGTTGTTGGACGGAAAAGAGCTTGAGTACGTTTCTGAATGCATAAAAACTAATTGGGTTTCTTCACAAGGCACTTTTGTAAAAGAATTTGAGAAAAAGTTTTCAAGCTATGTTGGAGTAAAATGCGCGAGTTACTGCACCAGCGGAACAACGGGTTTGCACTTGGCTTTAATGGCTTGCGGTGTTAAGAGGGGAGATGAAGTTATTGTTCCTGACCTTACTTTTGTGGCAACTGGAACAAGCGTAGTTCACGCAGGAGCCAAGCCTGTTTTTGCAGACATTGATGAAGAAACATTAAACATTAACCCTGAAAGCTTTAGAAAAAAAATAACAAGAAAAACCAAGGCTGTAATACCAGTGCATTTGTACGGAAACCCTGCGCCGATGAAAGAAATAGTAGAAATAGCGCAGGAAAAAGGAATTAAAGTGATTGAAGATGCTGCAGAAGCTCACGGAGCAAAAATAGAAAGCAAAATGGTCGGTTCTTTTGGCGATGCCGGGGTCTTCAGCTTTTACGGAAACAAAATAATTACCACTGGAGAAGGAGGGATTGTGGTTTCCAATAATGAAGAATTGATGGAAAAAGTGAATTTGCTCAAAAACCATGGAATGAACCCAAAAAACAAGTATTGGCACGAAGTAGTAGGTTATAATTACAGAATGACAAACTTGCAAGCGGCTTTAGGCTTGGCTCAACTTGAAAAAATAGAGGAGAAGATAGCTATGAAAAGGCAACTCGCGAAAAACTACGAAAGGCTTTTTTCAGAATGCAAAGAAGTTGAATTGCCGATAGAAAAAAAAGACACGAGAAACGTGCATTCGCTTTACTGGATAAAAGCCAAAAATAAAAATGCGAAAGAATTGATAAGTGAAATTGAGAAAGAGAAAATAGAAACAAGGCCTTTTTTTCATCCTTTGTCAAGCCTGCCTATATTCAAAAGCAAGCAGAAGCCTGTTAATTCAAACATGGTCTTCAAGCAAGGCATTTGCTTGCCTTCTTACCCTAACATCACAACTAAAGAACAAGAAAAAGTGGTTTCCGCTGTTCTAAGGGCTATCATGCAAAAATAGCATTGCTTGAGAAAATCAAGCCTGCGAAAGCGCTTTAACCAGCTACGCAAAAAAGCATTCTCTTATTGGGCTTTTGGGCTTTTGATTG
>JBBISX010000062.1:0-4884 GCA_037441005.1 Candidatus Iainarchaeum sp. | reverse complement strand
ATTTTCTTTTATTGTTTTCACCCCGTGCTAGATTTCCAGCCAGCCTTCCTTTATTTTGATTGGCACTGTTCCGTTGCCTATCCTTGTACTGTCCCAACCTTTATTCCTTGGGCACATTATGGGCTCTTCCTTGCCCCAAAAAATCAGGTCTTTTGAAAAAGAAATCCATATGTGAGGCTTGTCGAATATCATTGTGCCTTCCGGCCTGTGAAGCGCAATATAATAGCCGTTTATTTTTTCCGGCAATATTACCACATCTTTGTTTTGTTGCCTAAATATTATCCCATGTCTTTTCCAGGAAGTGAGATCAGTAGAGGTTGCAAGAGAAGTTGAAACCCCGGACTCGGCAGAAACCGAAACATAAGTCATAGCATACCTGTTTTCTTCTTCAAAAAATGTTATGCGCGGGTCTTCAACGCCAAAATCCCCATCATCTTTCAAACCGAAAAAATCAGGTTTATTTGACACTGACAAGACTTTTGTGCCTGATTCGTCCAGAATGACTTTTCTGAAATGAGAAATCGTAGGCAACCTTACTTTATCAGGAGCAAACAGGAAATAATTTTCAAAAGAATCAAACTTTCCTTTTTTCCTCAGCAGCGTCTCCATTGAAATCTTTAATTCTTTTTCCCCCGAAAACCTGGGAGCAAGAAAGTATGTTTCTCCGTGTATCGGCGTTTCTGCTACTCTGACAAAAAGCATTATCCTGTTGTCATTAAGCCTTATTGCTGTAGGATTAAAAGCACCTCTCACCTTGAAGTTTTTAAGCGTAGGCTCAAAGCTTTCCGGCCCTAAAAGCAAAATAGACTCCTGCATCGAAATAAAATAAAAAAACTTGAATAAAAACTTAATCTTCCCATTCTTATTTTGTACTGTTGTACATATGAACCCCAATAAAGGACATTCAAATACTTAAAGCCTAAAAGGACAAGCCACAGTTGCATTTGTTGGAAACAAAGCAGGGATATATTTTTTGCTTGAACTGCCCCAGTGCCAACTAAAGCCTCTTGTATATTCCACTACTTGGTTTTGCAGTCATTGAAAGTTTTTTAACATAAATCTTTTCCTGTTTTTCTTTTTCTCTTCTCACTTTTTTGCCAAAAAATATTTTTTTTCCAGAAACGTACAATGCTAATTCTTTTCCCACTGCACAGTAAAATTTTCCTTCTTTTGGTTTGTACTCTGACATTTTGGAGCCTTTAAGAAACGAAGCTACGTTTTTTTCAATAACTTTTGCCTGTTCAACAGCGTTTTGAGCGGTTTTTTGGACTTCCTCTTTACCTTTTATGCAGACACAATCTCCAAGAGCAAAGACAAAAGGGTATTTTTCACACTGTAAAAAAGAATTTACAATGGCACCGCCGCCAGGAGAACCTCTTTCGCCAGCCATCCCAGAGTAAAGCAAACCGCTTTCTATTATTAGGCTATTTGTTGTTATACCTCCAGCCCAAACAACAGTATCCCCTGAAAATTCTTTGCCTTCTCTGCTTACCAATTTTCCATCAAGCACTTTTTTAGTGTAAAAACCGCACACTAATTCTATTCCTATTTTTGACAAGTAATTTTGGACAACAAGAGACGCCTTCTCAGGCATGTTTGGAAGTATCCTTGAAGGGCCATGCAAAATGCTTATCTTGAAATCAGACCTTTTTATTTTCCTTTGACGACAAACAAGGTCAAGGTGGTCTTTCAAAGTGGTTGCAAATTCTATTCCAGTAAGACCTGCGCCACAAACAACAAAATTGTGTGGTTTTCTTTTTTCAATGCAATTGGATACCTTTTCAAAAATTCTCTCTGCGTCCTGTTTTGTTTTTAGCGGAAAGACCTTTTCGCTACCTTCTATGCCTGAGAAGTTGGTTACTGCCCCAACTGCCAAGACAAGAACATCAAAAGGTATTTCTTCTAAATTTTTTGTAACAACATATTTTCTTTTCAAGTCTATTTTGCTTGCTGAGTCGTGGTAATAAATTACATTCTTTTTTCTCATTATTGAAGGTATAAGAATACAAGAGTCGCTTTCAGAAAGCTCCCCTGCTGCAACTTCGTAAAGCAGAGGCGAAAAAGTAAAGCAATCGTCATCATTTATTAGAAAAACTTCATGACTTGGGAGACTTCGCCTGAGTCTTATTGCAGATTCTATGCCTGCAAA
Organism: Candidatus Iainarchaeum sp.; assembly: GCA_037441005.1. Lineage (GTDB taxonomy): Archaea > Iainarchaeota > Iainarchaeia > Iainarchaeales > Iainarchaeaceae > CABMIU01. The sequence goes on along the minus strand of JBBISX010000062.1, from coordinate 2,735 downwards.
ACCGCCGCCTAAAACCACAATTCTTTTCATAATATAAAAACCATTAAAACATTTTTATATTTTTTGAACTTTAAGGATCTAATCTTAGGATTAGTAAGCCAAATAAACCCTTATTCAGTTTTGTGGTTTAAGCTTTGAAACCATCATTCTTGCAATAAGGTATGTTATCGTAGCTTCAGCGCCTTCGTTTGCATTAACTCCGTTTTTTGTCAAGCCGTCAAAGCAACCGTAAATCATCATGTTTGCAGTATTTTTGCCAAGGTACCAGTCGAAAGAAGACCTTGCCTTAAGCGCATATTCTTTGTTGCCTGTTTTTCTGAAAGCACTTATATATGCGCTTGTCATGTGGCTTGCCTCTATAGGCTGTTGATCAAAGTGCGACCTTTCTAAATCCTTAACGAACCACTTTTCTTGCCCTATCGGAACCAGCTTTCCGCCTATAAACATTGTTTTTGTCAAAAATTCAAGCGATTCCTGTGCTACTTTAATTGCTTCGCCAGTCGCGTCATAGTGGTTTGCAACGAAAAGCGCTTCAGGAATCCTGCCATTACAATAAGTAAGAGAGTCTTCAAACCACTTCCAGTCAACGTTAGAATACTCGTTGTACCTTTCAACTAGATTAGATATCATTTTTTGCTTTATGTCGTCTTCAAGCATACCATTGACATGCGAAAGCCCTATCAAGGAATCTGCAATTGCCCTTATAGAGTATAATTCAATTCCGAAGCTAGTGGCTTTTTCAAAGATATTTTTTGCTTTCAACTTCAAGTTGTCCGGAAGATTAGAGGAAAGCGCAAAACCCAAAGCCCAAATAGCCCTGCCTTGTGAATCTTCGCTTCCGATGTCATCCAAAAAATCCTTGTTTTCGTCTACAAGATTATGAAATTTACCGTCTTGCATTTGACAATAATCAATAAAGTCAAGGAATGTCTCAGACAATTTAAGCATTTTCTTGGAACCTGTGCGCGAATAAGCCTCGGCTGCAACAACCAAAGCTCTGGCGTTGTCATCTAAAGTATAGCCACTGCTTTTGTCAGGTTCGGAATAATTGCAAAATTGAATTATTCCAAAATCGTCAGTCATTTTACAAAAATGCCTGAAATTTAGGGGCGGTAATTTTCCGAACTGGATTTCATCAAAGTGGAGCACTTCTTTCAGCATGCCAAAGTAAGAAGTTGCGACGTTTGACCAAGTCATTTTTCTGCTAAACTCAAAAACATTTTTTGAAAAATCTCTTGCCATATTTTCGTTATCCAAAAATTTGCAAATTGCGCTTGCAAAAAACGCGGGCTTGTTTTGCCTTACAATCAGGCCTTTATTGTCAGCCAGCATGTCTTTATTGTATTTAGTGGGTGATGCCACTATTGGCTTTCCAGCTCCCATAGCATAACTGACAGTACCGCTGCATATCTGCTCTTTATCCAAAGCTGGCGCAACATAAACATCGCAAATCTTAAGAAAAGAAATTATTTCGTTCAAAGTCATAAACTTGTCAATGAAACGGACTTTTCCTACAAGGTTGTTTTGTTCAACCAAAGATTTAAGGTATTCCCTGTAAGATTCTCCTTCTATTTGCCTAACTTTTGGATGGGTTTCTCCCAAAATCAGGTAAATCACGTTTGGATGTTTCTTCAGTATTTTAGGCATTGCAAGTATTACATTTTCTATTCCTTTTCCCTTACTCAATAGCCCGAAAGTCATTAGAACTTTTTTGCCTTCCAAACCATACTTTTTTTTCAATTTTGCACAATTGTTTAGATCCATTGGTGGAACTCCATGATACATTATTTCGACTTTTGAAATGTTAACTTTGTACTTTTTTTCAAGAATATTTTTTGCGGTGGTTGTCATCACTATTACTTTGTCGCTATGTTCGAATATTTTCTTTACAACTTCTTTCATTTCAGGCTTCGGCTTTTCCAAAACAGTGTGCATCGTAGTAACAATTTTTTTATTTGACAATTCCATGAATCTAAGCAAATAATCTCCAAACTTTCCTCCAAAGAGGCCGAATTCATGCTGTATATTTATCAAGTCCACGCCTTTCAACTTGTTTACTAAATAAGCTGCTTTTTCATAGCTTTCCAAATCTTTTTCCACAACAGAACCTATGACCTGTTTAGGATAATTTCTCAATATGTGCGAATCTTCGTTTATGCACAAAACCTTCGGAGTGAAAGCAGACCCAAACCTTTTTTGTAAACTATCGCACAAGTCCTTTGTGAAATTCGCGATACCGCATTCCCTCGGGGGATAACTTGACAAGACTAATATTTTACTGTCCAAAGCACTCATTAATTCACCATAAAACACATGGCTTGATATTTCAACTCTTATATAAATGTGCTTCGGTAATTAATTAACTTTTCCCTGCGATCCACAACAGCTTTGCAATAAGCGTATAATTCAACAAGTTGAGAAACTCAAAAACAAAGAAAATCCAAAAAGTCCAAACAAGACAACTAGAAAAAATTCATGAAAAGCTTAAGGCTAGGCGACTTAATGTAGGTTAGTTCATGCAAAGGCTTAAAATTAAACTTGGTTGTCTTCTGAAATAAAAAAATCTACGACAGGACTTAAGTGGCTTTATCTTACGAAATAAAAAACAAACAAAGACTTATGGCTTTTTGTCTTTTTTTCTATTTCCACTTCTGGTTTTTGAAATTTTTTCAAACTTTATTCAACTGGAATTTTTCTTCAATGACTTTAGCCATCTTTAGCGAAGTAACCCTATA
>JBBISX010000061.1:0-4963 GCA_037441005.1 Candidatus Iainarchaeum sp. | reverse complement strand
AGTTGGTCGGTAGTGCTAGCAGGGGTACTCAGCTTGCTTCTGACACTGACCTTGATGTTTTTGTCTTTTATCCTGTTGGCGTGAGCAGGGCTGATTTTGAGCGCGAGAGCCTTTATTTGGCTAAAAAAGTTTTTTCTGGTTCAAAGTATGAGCGTGTTTATTCCGAGCATCCTTATTTGCGTGGCTTTGTTTCCGGTCATGTTGTTGAGATAGTGCCTGCTTATTTGTCAGAGGGCTCTTCTTTGTCGAGTGCTGTTGACAGGTCTCCTTTGCATAATAATTACCTCAAGTCCAGGCTTTCAGAGTCTGATAAGAACGAGGTCAGGCTTTTGAAGCAGTTCTTGAAGGGTGTTTCGTGTTATGGCGCTGATTTGAGTTCCAACAGTTTTTCCGGTTATCTTGCTGAATTGCTTGTGGTTTATTATGGTGGTTTTTTGAAGGTTCTTGAAGCTGCTTCTGTTTGGCGTAAAGGCCAATTGGTTGACCTTGAGGGTTTTTATTCTGACGACGGTGCTTTAGAGAAGTTTAAGCATCATTTGGTTGTTCCTGACCCTGTTGACAGGAACAGGAATGTTGCCGCTGCTTTGTCTTACAATCAGTTTGCGCGTTTCATAGCTGCTTCCAGGGCTTTTTTGGAAAAGCCTTCTTTGTCTTTCTTTTTTCCCAAAACCACTAAGCCTTTGTCCAAGAAGTCTTTGCTTGGCTTTTTGTCAAAAACCGAGGTTGTTGCCGTTGTTTTGCCTTATCCTTCCGGCTTGGTTGAGGATCAGGCTTGGGGTACTTTGAGGCGCTTGGCTAGAAAGCTTTTTTCTCTTTCAGTTTCGAGGGATTTTGTAGTCAAGAGGTTTGGCGAGTGGCTTTTGCGCGGAAAGTTCATGGTAATTGTTTTTGAGCTTGAGTCTTTGCGTCTTCAGAAGTCTAAGGTAAGGTTTGGTCCTGAGGTGGTTGATTTTGCCAATTCGAGGGCTTTTTTGTCTTCTCATAAAAAGGTTGTTTCAGGCCCTCGTGTAGAGGAAGGCCGTTGGGTCGTAGAGGTTGGGCGTTCTGATGTTGATTTCATGGTTTTTATGAAAAAGCTTTGTTCGCTTGTTTCTAAGGAGGAGAAAAGCTATTTGCGCGTTCCGTTGAAAAAAGCCGCGGTTGTTTCTGAAAAGGAGCTTTCAAGTTTTTATTTTAAGAATAAGGGCTTTGCTTCTTTTTTCACTGCTTGGCTGAAGGGCAGAGAAGTTTGTAGGTTATTCTTTTGCCTTTTGAGTGTTCTTCTTAAATAAGTCTGGTTTGGCAAAAACGTTGTTATCATTGCTTAAAGGCTGATGCTGTTCTCATACTTTCGTCTGATAATTGCCTGAAAGCCAAGATTTTTAATGTCTTGAGCCTTTTGAACGCCGTTTATCAGCCAACCGAAATTGCAAGCAGTGCCTAAAGGCTTGTTGTAAGGCTTTTGGTTTTGTTGTTCGTTTGAAAACAAGCTTTTTCTAGTATTTTCTTTTTATGAAGATCGTGTTTTTTTTGGCTTTTTTTCTTTTATTTTCTTCTTTTTCTTTTGCCAGCGTAGAGCTTTTGTTTCCTTTGAACGAAGGTGTTTCCTCTGATTCTCCTTTGTTTTTAGGGTATGTTTCGCCAGGGCAGAGCTTTGATGTTGTTTTTTCTGACGATTCCAGGCTTGGTTTTGATTGGGATTACATTGAGGTTGAGCGTTCTTCTTTGCCTAGGCTTTGGTCAGTAGTTTCTTATAACAAAACAGATTCTTCCCTTTCGGCTACTTTACGAGTTCCTTCTTCTTTTCCTGAAGGCTCTTACTCTTTTGCAGTTTTGGTAGTAAATTCCGAAAGAGGTGTTTTTGAAAAAGTCAATTTTTTGGTTGGCATTAAAAACGGCCTTGTTTCTGTTTCTTTTTCCAAGCCTGTTTCTGAAGATAAGTTGTTTGTGGGTTCTTCAATAAATTATCTTGTTTCTGTTTCAAATTCTTCAATCGGTTATGATGAGGTTTTTATCAGCGCTAATGTTCCTTCAAATTGGTTTTCTTCAAAGCGTGTTTCATTGAGGCCTAAAGAGGAATTAGAGTTGCCTTTAGTAGTAGTTCCAAAATATTATGGTTCTAAGTCTTTGCGTTTTACCGCTTCTCTTTTGTCTTCCAATTCTCAAATCTCTTATTTTGATTCCGAGTTTTATGTCGAGCCTTCTTTGAAAGGCAAGCTTGGTTCTGCTTTGTCCGGCTTTCCGTTCTTTACTTTTTCTCTTTTGCCTTTCCAGCTTTTGAGTTCTTTGTTAGGTTGATTTTTCTATTTGTTTTTTGTTGCTTTTGTTATTTTTTTGCTTAGGTATTTTTTGTTTGCATTAGTAGTTTTTAGGTCTTTGCTTTTAGAAGGTTTTTTGTCTTTAGTTTTGTCTTTTGGTTTTTTTATACTTCTATGCTTTTGATTTGTCTTTGCTATTTTATGTTTTTTATTTTATTTTTGTTCCGTTGTTTTTGTAGGTTTTGCCGTCGTTTTTAGTCTTTGGTTTTTTTTGTTTTCTTTTCGGTCGTTTTTTTTGAGGTCTCAGAGGACATTTTTTACTTGTTTTTTTCGTTAATTATTTTGTTTGTTTTTGCGTTGTCCAAGTTCTGTTGTCTAAGAGTTTTTTATGTATTTTACTTATGGGCAGTCAAAAGCCGGGTATTCTTGGCATCCTGATACAACGTCGTTTATTAAGCATGTTCCACCAGAATCCTCTGCTCTTTTTTCTAATTTCAGGTTTAATATTCTTGTTATTTTTATGTCTCCTTGTGCGTAGTTGCAGTCTATTTGTAGGTTTGCTTGCAGATTAGGAAAGCCAACGCTAATGTCTTGCTTGTTAGTTTTGCAGTTTATTTTGTATTCCGTGTTAAGGCCGCTAATCAACTTCTGAAAATATTCTTCTGCCTTTTCTTTTGTTTGGCCTGTATCGTTGCAATTTCCTGACGCGTGTTCATCATTATAAGCGTCCGCGAGTGCTTTGTCTAATAGTCTTGTCAAGTTGTTGGTTTTTGCTTCAAAATTGTGGGCAGTTGCCGCTATTGCGTAAGTCTTTTCGTATTCTTGGTTTGTGTTGTGTTGGTTTACTGCGTACATTAGTATTATTATTGCCAGCGCTGTTATTGCTATTGAAAAAAGCCCTTTTTTCATCTTTCGTTTTGTTACCATAGTTTTGCGCATTTTATCACTTTTTCATTATAAGAGCCATCGTCTTCATACTCAAGTACTGAGTTGCATTTTGCGGTGTTGCTTTCTATTATTCCTTGTGTTGTATTGTCTTTATTGTCTTTTCCGATATAATAGTCTGTTAATGCGCTGCTCATAGTATTTATGTCCATTGCTATTTGAGTTGAGTAATTGTTTTTTTCCTGTTTTTCTATTGTCGTGATTCCTGCTATGAAAATTAATATTATTGTTGCTGCCGCCAAAGCATCTATCGTAAATATTATGCCTTTTATCTCCATATGTACACTACCATGGTTTTTTCTTCAAAATTTCCTTGGCAACCTTCTTTTATGCATTTTTCATATGTTGTTTTTGTTAACTGGTTTGTATATTTTAAGAATTTTCTTTCTATTACGGTTATGTCTTTTATTTTTTCGTTCGGTTTTGTTTCTTCACAGCCTTCTATGCTTAATGTCGATCCATCTATTTCAAAGTAGCATTTGAATTGTTCTGGTATCAATAGGCTTGGTTTTTTTTGTAGACTTAATTCGCTTATTTTTGAGCAGTTGGTAATTCCGTAACCTTGTTCTTTGAAGCTATAGTCCAATTCGCATTTTTGGCTTGCTAATAGCATCTCAGCTGCGTTTGCTGCTATCGTGGCGTTTTCGTTGCTAAACCTTGCTTCTTTTGTGTTTATGGTTATTATTTCATAGTTGTTTAGTATCACTCCTATGCAGAGCACTATTATTCCTGCTGCCATCAATGCATCTATTGAATACATTTGTCCTTTCATGTTTTCACTATTTTTCCGTTTCTAATATTCTTACTTTTTCTCCGCATTTTATTTCTGCTTTTCCTGTGTTATTTGTTGGGTTTGGCCAGTAACTTTGCCCGCCTTTTTCTTTTTCAAGTTGTATGTTTTGGAATATGTCTTCTGCTTGTGCTTCTGTTGCATCGCTTATTATTGTGTATGCTTGGTATGTTTGGTCTATTATTACGTTTATGTCTTTGCCGTCCTCGTCTGTTGTGTCGTTGTCTATTATTACTTTGCATTCATTGTAGTTTCTTTTTGTAGGTGTATTAATGTTCATGTCTATGTTTACATCATAAGCTTTTGCTGTTACTATGGCGCCATGAACAGTCATTAGTATCTGTTTTGCTTCGTTGTTTTTTTCCAGTTCTTCCGTGTCTTTTTCTATTAAGCTTATTGTTATTGCTATTCCGCTGAGGAAGATGGTGGCTATTATTATAGCGAATATGAAATCCAGGCTTATTTGGGCTTTTTCTGTTTTATTTTTCTGATTTCTTTTCATAGTTCCGTCATTGAATATTATTTTTTTGTAATATTAAATTGTGTTGTTTGTTGATTTGTTCTTGTTTTGATTTTTGTATTGAATCGTAACAAAAAAGTTTTTTTTTCAAAGACTTCGGTGGCCTGAACGGCCTGAATAAGCCTTTTTTTTTATTTTGGAAAACCCGGAGGCTTTTTAAGCCTTGGTCTTTTTTCGTGTATTTTTTGCTTGTTTGTTTTTGTTTTTTTTTTAGGTTTTTGGCTTGGAAAAAGGAAAGATTATTAATTATCTTACAGCGTAACTTTTATTTATGAAAAGTTATTTTGTCCTTGGCTTGTTTGTATTGCTGGTTTTGGTGCTGCGTTTTTGTTGTTGTCAGATAATAAGGTGATTGTAGGGCCTCAAGAGGTTGTTGTTTCCAAGCCTGTAAAGCCAGTAATTAATGTTAATGAGATTTCAAATAAGGTTGCTGTTGGTAAACCTGACGCTTTTTTTGCCGAGGCTTCCATT
>JBBISX010000060.1:0-5068 GCA_037441005.1 Candidatus Iainarchaeum sp. | reverse complement strand
TAATAATGTTATCCATGTTCAACTTAAAAATACTTGCTATTCAATTAACTTAACTTAGTTAATTAAATGATTTTAGGTCTTTTAAAGCCATTAATAAACTTATTAATTATTGACTTTTCTCGTAGTTTTTGCAATTATACCAACCACTATTAGGGATATTAACACTATCAATATCCAATGCATTTCTGTTGCTTCTGCGGTTCTAACCCTATAAACCAGAAAATTTTTTGTATCAGTGTTATCAGATAGGACCTTTTCATCAGCATAAACGCTTGTTACCACGACACTTGCCCTATAAGCATCTTCTGTTATTTGCCCATTTTCAAATTCCAATAAATGCGGTTCAGGAAGTTTACAACGCTCTTCACCGCAATTTTTTTCCCCTACCCTTATTTCTACTTCTCCTTCGTTAAAATTCGTATACCCTGTTTTTCTATAAACCGGCACTTTTCCATGGCTTGAAATTTCTATTAAATAACTCACATTTTGTGTTCTTGCAGTGTTTTCATTTCTCTTAAAAACTATTATAGGCTCAACGCCTTTGTCTTCTCCTATTTTGTACTCCTTTTTACTTAACTCTAACGAAACGCTAATAACCTGCTTTTCAGGAGCAACACCTTTCAAACAACAAAACAAGCCAGGTGTTGCGCACTGTTTTCCAGGTTCAATAATTCCATAATACTGCGTAGTACACTGATCAACATTTGATACACAAACATAATTATTAAGATTACAAGGTTCAGCTCTAAAATCTACTACCTGCGTACAACTTCCAGCTTTTCCATTACCGTTGTTTGTTATTACTGCTTCCACATTGAAAGTAGTGCCTGGATTTAAGCTATAGTCATGAGTAAAAGTCGTCCCACTATTAACATGATTAGTAATATATTCAATACTTGAGTCTCCATAGTCTATCATTGCTGTATAATCAGCGCCTGTATTTTGAGCTGTAATTGAAAAATATGCTTTTTTATTTACCACTTCCATTTTTTCTCTTTTTAGTATGCATATTGGTTCACTTCCATCGCAAGTCGTGTCTATTTGCTGTGCGCAATTTGTGGTAAGCCCTTGGTTGTCAGTGACTTCTACAGATATCGTTCTTTGCCCGCTATTTGCAGCATATGTTCTTTCAACTTCTTCGTTTGCTCCAAAGTATTGGTATATTGGAGTTCCGTCTCCAAAGTCTATTTTTCCTGAAGCTATTCCTGTATCATCGCTTGAAGTGTTTTTGAAAGTGAATTTTTTTTCTCCGGTTTGTGTGCAAAAGCTTGTTATACTGAAAGAACAATTAGGAGGCTGGTTGTTTTCCACTACGTTTATTGCTAAAGGACTGCATTGTACATCTTGTTCTAAGGCAGTATCTATGTTGGCTGTAATTTCCTGAAGAAGCATAGTTGCAGGTGGTTTCGCAGTCTCCGTTGTAAGGTGGCTCGTTTTTAGCGTTATAACAGCTCATTATTGTTGTATTTCCATTTCCACAGTATAGTGCTTGTTGTATTCCTTCAGGGCTCGCCTTAAAGTCAGCGTAAATCACTCTTATTTTATTATTTCCTTTGCCGAGGGTGCTCGTTCCTGTTTCTGTATAAATAAAGCAATACGGTTGTTTGCTTATTACGTTGCATTTTGTAGTTGTCGCTGTTGTTCTATTAGCACTGTCGGTTGCTATCAGCAAAATTTCCTTTGATCCGTCCGAGGCGCATTTTATTTTTGCTTGGTTTGATTGTTGTGAGACTATTTCACAGTAAGGGCTGGTGTTTAGTTGTGTCCATTCGTAGGTGTAAGGGCCTTGTCCTCCTGTAACGTTTGCTGTTAATGCTAGTTCTTCTCCAGCGCCTCCTATTCCACAAGTAGCAGTTGCTCTGTATTCATTTACATTCGTGTTGCAGGCAGACCATTCTGACAAGTTTCCATATTCATCTTCAGTCCTGACTTTGAAGTTTTTGTTTCCTGTTGTTGTCCATTGTTTGCCAAAGCTATAGCTTTGTCCAGAATTAACACTAAATAAGTTTGGGGATAGCATGTCATAAGTCCCGTCGTTGTCCCAGTCTATTTGAAATCTCATTTTATCGTTATCAGGGTCTGTCGAAGTTGCGCTATAATTTATTATGTCCCCTTGGTAAATCGTTGTGCCGCATGGTGAAATGAGTGGCGGAGTAGGCGCGCTATTTCCTATCGGAGCGTTGACAAAAATGGTTTTATGTTCAATGACTATTTCAGGAATGGAGAATTCTTCAAGGGCTTTGTAAGGAGTAATAATGCTTCCGTCATTGCGGACTATTCCAATGTACAATTTTCCCTTTGTAGTCTTAAACTTGAATTTTGTTGTCAATTCACCAGCGCCTGTAATGGTGCATTCAGTGCCTTCAGGGTTACAGTTTCTTGGCGCTGTTCCGTCATGTGTTATTTCTACTGCAGGCGGGTTTATTGAAACAGGCGTATAAATAGCAATGCCTATGATTGACTCTTTAAAACAACCAGGTAATTCCTCGCTAAAAAGCGCTGTTATTTCTTTTTCTTGAGTGTTTTTCGGTGCTTGTATTATTGTTTTTATATTAGAATTAGGGCTGTTACAAATCTGAACTAAATCAATTCTGTCATCTGGTTTGAAACTTGCAGGGCTATTTCCATTGTTCTTCCAATAGCCGTAAGGCGAATCAGTTCTATAACCCGTGCCTGTCCAGAATATGGTTTCATCTGCAGTATCGTCGTCAGGAGAAAAGTCATTATTGTATGAAAAAGACAAAGTTTTTTGGCTTCCGTTAAGGGTTATTATTGAGTCGTTTTGCACTATCCTTTTGTTTGCAATTTCTGTAATGTATTCACTTTATTGACTATATAATCAGGTATCATGTCGTAAAGGTTTTCATTTCCCCAAACCTGATAACTTGCAGTGTTATAGCTCCAAACATAGTTTTCTGCATTTGCTATCGAAGAAAAGAATAATGGCAGAATAGTGAACAGGAGTATCGCGTAGGTAAAATCTCTCGGCTTTTGCATAAAGAAGTATGCGCCTACGATTATTAAGAATATTATTCCTGCTGTCATAAGCCAAACCAGCGTGTTGTTTTGTGGTTGTTTTTGGCTTGACTTTTTTGCTATCAAGTTTGTTTTTCCAGTAACGTTTTGTTCGCACTTACTCGGGTCTATTTCTTTGCAATTGAATTAAAGGATCGAGGAATCAACAATAACGTTCTTATGGTAAAGCCTCGAGTTTATCTTAAAGTTAGGCAAATAGTCAGTTACCTTTATGTCTCCTGTTAGTCCCATCATGGCTCCTGTTATTGGGCCTTCGTAAAACCAGCTTCCTAAAACTTTTCCGTCTTTATCCAACAACTCCATTATCAGCTTATTGTCTGTCACCATGTTGCTTTCGTTTACCCCGTGAACACAAGTGAATATCCTTGAAAAGTGCTCTTTTTCAAGAGGATAGCCAAAAACTCCCGGTGAATTTATTCTGACCTTGTCAATTCCAGCCCTTGCAAACCTTATCCCTAAAATAGACTTTGCGTCTTTATATTTTGCCTCTGCAACTAAATAATAGACAGGCTCCGTCGTGTCAGTTACTAAATAACTCAATTGCCTTGCCTCTTTAGGCTTTATTTCTATCAATTCTGTTTTTTCTTCCAGCAGGTTTTTTTCATCAGCAGCGTCCCATTTGTATAACTTCCACTTAACTGGTATTTGCAGGTTTTCATTCGTTTCGTTGACAAGGCTCAAGCCGGCCTTGACAGTTTCTTTAGGCCCAAATTCGCGAATAAAGCCAACGAAGTTGTGCTTTTCATTGTTCAAAAAAGCCTTCTTCCTGTCAAAATAAACGAATTCTTTAATCTCGTTGTTTGTAACATTAAACTCTGTCAGGGAACCAACAACGTCTTCCGTGAATGAAAGCCCGGCATAATTGTATTTATTCTCTGATATGAAATAGGTCGCCAAGACATACTTTCCGGGCTTCAGGTTGACGGGGACATTCCAAGAGAACGAATAATATTTTTTCATGTTATCAGCTATTGAAATTTTGTCTACTGCTACAAACTGGTCTGCAATCAAGCTCGGGCCGTCTTCAGGACTAAAATCATCCATCCTCATTACTTTTGCCAATACCATTCCTTTTACTATAGGATGCCCGGATTCATTCTTTATGAAACCACTAAATGTAATTTTGTTTCCAACAGCAATGGTTTTCAAGTCAGGGTCAAAACTCAACTTTACGCTCCCAAAATTGTAATAATCAAAACAATCAACCAAGACAAGCATGGAAGCGCCATCATCGCCTAACACGATATTAGAGACAATAACCAAAAAAAGCGCTGACAAAGCCAAAAAATTACGGCTGGACATTAACTAATGAATAACCTTTCTTTTAATATAAATGTTTTTCCCAATCGTTTTTTTTCCATTGCCAGGATTTTGGCTGATTGGTAAACTGCTTTAATTAAATAGCAGATTAATACACTAAACCTGAAAAAACGACAAAGACTAAAGCCCTTAAGCCTTCTTAAGTCATAAATCCTTTTTTCATTTTTTGATTGCCAGTTATCTTATTTGCACTAAAATAAAAGGCAAAGCTCAAGTATATGGAAAAACCAAAAAGCTTTTTTGAAAGACCCAAAACTAAAAGCCCTTAAGACGTTAAGCTTTTGTCGCTTTTTTTGTTGTCTGCTAAAGGCATAAGCATTTCGCTCTATTTTTTGCTTTGTTTTTTACCAATCGAAATTTGATTGGTGTTTTTGACTCTTTTTTTTTGTTTTTGTCTGTCTTTTAGGCGTTTTTTTTGGTCTTGTTTGGTTGTCTTTTTTTTGTCTGGTCGTTTGGTTTTTGGCTTTTTGCTTTTTTTGTTGTTTTTTTCATGTCTTTTTTTGTTCTTTAGTCTTGCTTTTGTTTTTTAGTCAGTTTTTTTTATTCTTCTTTTTTCTGTTTTTGTTTTTCTTGATTTTTTGTTTTTTTGTCGTGTCTTTTGTTGTGTTTTTGTTTTTTTTGGTCTTGTTTGGTTGTCTTTTTTTTTGTTCTTTAGTTTTTTTTTGTTTTGGTTTTGTTTTTTAGTTGAATATTGGTTTTTTTTGATTCTTTA
>JBBISX010000059.1:0-5081 GCA_037441005.1 Candidatus Iainarchaeum sp. | reverse complement strand
GAGAAAGGCAATTCCTGTTGCTTGCTTGCTCGCATAGTCTTTATGCCCAGTTATTTTTTTAGACGCAAAAACAACTATTAATGCAGAAATTATTATCACCAGAACAGCGTTTCTGTGCATGTAAAGTGCCCAAAGAGAGATAATAGAAATCAAGGAAAAGAAAGCAAGTGTTGATATCATCATCATTTCTGTTGGCAAGCCTTTTGGCGTTGTTATGTTTTTTTTCTCCATGATATTACCTTTTGAGTTCTTTCCTGAGCCAAAAGAGTTTTTTGAGGAAATAAAGAGTGTCTTTGAATACTTTTACCGTTGTTTTTTTCTTGTTGTTGCTTTGGTATTTGACCGGCACTTCTTTTATTTTCAAGCCTTCCAAAGAGGCTCTCTTTAAAAGCTCTGTTTCCCAAAACCAATGTTTGTCCAAAGTTTTCTCCAAAATCGGCATTATTTTTTCTTTTTTGAAAAATTTGTAAGCCCCATTAGGGTCAGAGACAGGCAAGCCTATTATCAAGTCTGCAATTTTCAGGTATGCAACATGCAAAAAATCTCTAGCCATTCTTTGAAAGCTGAACTCGTAATATCTTTTTCCACAGACTATGTCATAGTCTTTTTTTATTTCATTTATCATTTCAGGCATGTATTCCGGAGAAACTTCTAAGTCAATGTCTATGAAGCCAACTATTTTTCCTTTAGAATTTTTTATGCCGTCTACAACAGATCCGCCCCTGCCCTGATTTTTTTCGTGAAATATTGCCTTGAAATTTTTGTTGTCCTTAACTACTTTTTTTATCATATCTTTAGTATTGTCTTGGCTGCAGTCTTCTACAAATATAATCTCATAATCCAGCCTTGTCCTTTCAAGAACTTCTTTTATTTTTTCTACTGATTCGTTTAATATTGCTTCTTCGTTATAGCACGGCAATATTAATGAAAAGTCTTTTTGTGCTTTTTTTAATTTCATTTCTTAAGTTCACCTAAATACCATTCCAGAAATTTTTTTATTCCATTTTCAAGCGAAGTCTTAGGGCAATAACCCAATTCCGTTTTTGCCTTTGAAATATCAGCCACAGTTATTTCAACGTCTTCTTTTTTCCTTTCGCAATACTTTATGTTAGCTTTTTTTCCCAAGTTTTTTTCTATTATAGATATGAGTTCTTTTAGCGACCTTGGTTCGGAATTTCCAAAATTATAAACGCTATAATTTATCTCCGAGTTCAAAGCCAAAAAAATTCCTTCGCAAATATCTTCAACGTAAGTAAAGTCACGTTTTGCATTTCCATCTCCGTAAACCTCTATTTCTTTGCCTTTGAATATGCTGTCTGTGAATTTGTAAACAGCCATGTCTGGTCTGCCCCCAGGGCCATAAACCGTGAAAAATCTTGTTATAATAATGGGCAATCCATGAACATGGTTAAAAGAATGAGCTAATGCTTCCATGCCTGTCTTTGAAGCCGCATATATACTCATAGGAGTATCAATTTTCATGCTTTCATTAAACGGAGGCGCATTTTTTCCATACACGCTTGAGGTGGATGCCAAAACAACTTTTTTTGCCTTTATATCTTTAGCAAATTCAAGGACGTTGTAGGCCCCAATGATGTTTGTCATTAAGTAATTTCTTGCGTTGGAAGTAGATTTTCTTATTCCTGCTTTTGCTGCCAAATGAGCTATGTGCGTAATTTTTTTTTCCTTCAATTTTTCAAATAAGACCTTCTCATTTATATCGCCCTCAATAAATTCAAACCCCTTATGTTTTTTCGCTTTCCTTAAGTTTGATTTTTTTATTTTTAGGTCGTAATCAGGCTCAAGGTTGTCCACGCCTACTACTTCAATACCTTTTGATGCAATGTTAGCAACAAGGTTTGACCCTATAAAACCAGCAACGCCGGTAATAAGAACTTTCATAAGGAAAGCTCAGCAGCATTCAATTTAAAAATTATTTACGGACTAAAAAATTTGACCAAGTCAATACTTGCAAAAGGCATGTTTAATTTGGAAATTTCAACTCTTTCGTCTTATTTTTTTAGTTTTCTTTCTTTAAATAATTGTTCTTGTTTTTTAGTCTTTTATTCTAGCATTTTATGAGTTCTGGACTTGCTTGGTTTTTTCCAATTTTTTGTGTCTAAGAGCAAGCATTATAAGGTTTTGACTATTTATTTTTTTCATGAAATTGGTAGTTACTATACCTGCCTACAACGAAGAACAGACAATTGGAAAAGTAATTTCAGAAATCCCTAAAAAAATTCAAGGTATAAAAGAAACAGAAGTAATAGTAATAGACGACGGTTCAGAAGACAAGACTAGTGAAATGGCAGAATCGCTTGGTGCTAAAGTATATAAAAACAAAACAAACATGGGTTTAGCTTATTCGTTTTCAAAAGGCCTTTCATTGGCTCTTGAGTCAAATGCAGACATAATAGTAAACACTGATGCTGATTTTCAATACGACCAAAGTCAGATAGCAGAGCTGGTAAAACCAATATTAGATGGAAAGGCAGACATAGTTTTAGGTTCAAGGTTTCTCGGGAAAATAGAATACATGCCTTTAGGAAATTACTTTGGAAACATAATAGTTTCAAATCTCGTGAGCTTTTTGATGGGGAAAAAAATAACAGACTCGCAGACAGGCTTTAGGGCTTTTTCAAAAGAAGCCGCAATGAAAATCCAAGTTTATTCAAATTACACTTACACTCAAGAAACTATAATGGAAGCAATAGAAAAAAAACTCGTCATGGTTGAAATACCAGTCAATTTCAGAAAAAGAGAAGGCAAGTCAAGGCTTATCAGTAATATATTTGATTATGGCAAAAAAGTCGGGCTCACAATATTAGAAACATACATTAATTACAGACCACTAAAAACATTTTCACTTTTAGGAGGACTACTTTTGGCAGTCGGACTAATAGTAGGCTCAAAAGTAATGGTTAATTTTATTTACACAGGCGAAGTTTCACCTTACATACCTTCTGCCATACTTTCCTCTTTGCTTCTCATAATGGGCTTTCAGTCAATAGTCCTAGGAATGGTAGCTGAAGTCATGAGAAGAAACAGGAAAATACAAGAAGAACTGCTTTATCTGACTAAGAAAGCAAGGTACTCTAAGAAATGATTGCCATGGC
Organism: Candidatus Iainarchaeum sp.; assembly: GCA_037441005.1. GTDB lineage: Archaea > Iainarchaeota > Iainarchaeia > Iainarchaeales > Iainarchaeaceae > CABMIU01. The sequence continues at coordinate 1,965 of JBBISX010000059.1, read as the reverse complement.
GTATTTTCAAGGTAAAAAAGTCTTGGTTTGCGGCGGTCTTGGATTTTTAGGAAGCAACATAGCAATAAAGTTAGCAAGTTTAGGCGCAGAAGTCACTTGTACTACTAGAAACGCGAAAGAAAACAAAAGGCTTTCAGAAGACGAACTTAAAAGAATCATAGTAAAAGAAGCAAACCTTCTTGACCCAAATCAGTGCCTTGAAGTATGCAAAGGCCAGGAAATTGTAATAAACTGCGCATTTTCAGGGCTAAGAAGCAAAGGCGAAAAAAGCGATACTGAAATATTCAAAGCAAATGTTTTATTAGAACTTAACTTGCTAGAAGCGGCAGCAAAAAACAAAGTTAGGAAATATTTAATGATTAGTTCTGCCTTTGTCTATCCCGGAAATTTAAAAAAACCTGCGAAAGAAGAAGACATCTTCTCTGGCGATGTTCACAACTCAAAATTTTCATACGGCTGGGCAAAAAGAGCATGCGAAGCAGCTGCAAAAATTTATTCAAAACAACATTCTTTGAGAACCCTTATAGTAAGACCTTCCAACATATACGGGCCAAAAGACAACTTTTTTTCCGAAAGAAGTACAGTAATAGCCTCATTCATAAAAAAAGCTTTTACAGGAGAAGACATAACAATTTCAGGATCAGGCAACGCAATCAGAAACTTCATATATGTAGAGGACTGCGTTGAAGGAATCCTAACAGCAATAGAAAAACACGACTCTTCAGACCCAATAAATATTTGCTCAAAAAAACACATTAATATAAAAGAGCTTGCTCAAAAAATAATTTTGATTTCAGGAAAAAAAGTCAAAATAAAATTTGACAAAACAGCAGATCAAGGGCCTTTATTCTTATCGCCAGACTATAAAAAAGCAAAAAATCTTATAGGCTTCGAAGCAAAAACAAGCCTGAAAGAAGGACTGAAAAAAACAATAAAGTGGTTTGAAGAAAACTGCTATAAAATCTAAGAAGAAAAAATAAAACCTAAAAAGACAAGTGCGATGAAGGCTTTGATTAGAAAATTTCTATAGGGCTTGTAATATGTCTTTTAGACTTTTAGTTTTTTTAGTTTATTTTTTAAAGGCTTTTTAACAAACTAAAATTCCTGTCATTAGTTAACGTTATTCTTATTTGCCTAAATATTCATATATTTTAACCTCTTTATTTTCATATATCAATTTTAATCCTAAGTTATTGTCAACTACGCCAATATTTTTTTCACGCGGTCCGTATACTATGTAATTTATTCTATTTTTTTCAAGAAAATCTTTTTTTTGCTTAGTGTCTATTTTTAGGTCATAAAAGTCGTTTAAGTTCTGTTTTAATTGTTTATAATTTTCTTTTACTTGTGATAAACTCCAATGGGCAAAATAGTTCTTATGTGGTGCATTCCACAAAAGATTGTTGGAAAAATAGTAACTCGCCAAAACGTTGCCTTTTGGAAGCTTGGCTAAAAATTCAATAGCTTGTTTTTCTGATTCAAACAAAAAAAGCGAAGGATACTTTGTCGAGTTGATACTTAAGGCTCTTTCTGAAATAATAATCAAAGAACCAAATACCAAGACCATCAAAATTGCAGAGACAATTTTATTGTTTGAAATAATATTTCTAAACAAACCTCTTCTTTCAATCAATTCGAATAAACCATGCGTGGCTAATATGCCTAAAGGCATGTGCATGTAATATATGTATTTGAATCCTTTCCAAGGAGTGCCTCCTAAAATCAGAGCTATTAGAATCCACGAAACAAAAAAATTAAGTTGCATTTCACTTTTGAAATTTTCTTTCTTTGCTCCAAAAAATGCAAGGAGCAGTATTAATCCAAACAATATAGGGTACCAATAAATAGGCGTGTACCTATTATATTCGGAAAAAGCCTTTGTAACTGAGGCATAATGTACATCTGTAAAAACTGAAAAGACATAATGTAAGCCAGTTGCTATAGAAACTACTAAAATAACTAAAA
>JBBISX010000058.1:0-5116 GCA_037441005.1 Candidatus Iainarchaeum sp. | reverse complement strand
TATTCTGGTGGCGGTAGTGAAGCTGATTTGCCCCCTGCTCCTGAGTATGATGAGCCAATTCAGAACAAGCTTGGTATTCATCTTGAAGGTTTGGTTCCTTTGGTTCTTATTGCTATAATTGGCTTGTTTTTGGCTATTAATTTTGGTTTGATAGACAGGAATACGCCTATAATCGGCAACCTTGCTTATTTGGTTGACTTCGGCGGAAAGACTAAAATGCTTGTTTTGGGCAGTTCAAGCAGGGAAGTCCTTGATATTTTGAACGATAACCAGCATATAATTGACTATGACCTTAAGACCATTGATTCAGTAGAGCGTAACCCTTCTGAAATTCTTGCTAATTATAAAATAGTCATGCTTGATCAAAGCCAAGAGTCAAACAAGGAAGTTTCAAAAAAGCTCGGAGAAGCCATACAAAGATATGTCAAGAATGGCGGCAAATTCATATTGGTTATGGACTCCGGCATAAGAAGGCCTGACACTTTTGATGTCATAGGTTGGCGCAACACTTTCGGTGACATAGTGCCTGTTGACTGCGACAGAATAATAAATAATTTGCCTTCTTGCACTTCTCCTATTATTGTCAGCGGCAGGCTTTACAGGCAGGACGAATATCATAATATAATGGAAGGCATTGATATTTACCCTGCAGAGCCTTTAAGAGCCGCTGTTTTCAGGACTTTTGATGTCAGCGTTAACGGCAAGGAATTGGCTTACATTCAATCCCAAGATGGAAAGTCTTATCCAGCGATAGTTGAAAAAAGGCTTGTCATAGGAAAGAGCATTTACTTCAACTACAACCCCGGCTTGACAAGAGGAATATTTGAAAGCACTCTTTACTATTTGAGATAAATCTTCCTCAAGTACAAATAAACCAGTCGTGGGCAATATATAACAGAAAAAAGCCAAAAAGGTAACTGCTAAGGAAAAATGGCACGATAGGAATTAGCACAAAAGTTTGAACGGCTTTGTTTTATTATATTTTTCCTGTTTTTTCAAGCCACTTAAGCAGTTCTCTAACTGCTTTTGCTCTGTGTGAAATTTTATTTTTTTCTTCAATACTCAAGTCCACAAGGGCTTTGTTTTGTCTTTTTGGCAGGAAGATTTTTTCATAAGGTAATCTGTCTTTTTTTATCGACCTTGGCTTTTCTAACAGTGTTCCTTCGAGTTTTCCAGAAAAAGTCTTTGTTGTTTTTCCGTCGCAATAAGCTATCGTTGTTTTGAAGTATGCTTTTTTTGTTTTTGCTATTTTGATTAGTGTTGTCAGACCTTTGAATCCTATGCTTTCAAATATTCTTTTTGCATAAGGCCCTGGAAAATTTCTATAGCCTTCAAAATAAACTCCAGTGTCTTCAGCTATCACAGGTTTTTTTGTTTTTTTGTAAGCTTGCTTCGCTTTATAACTTGCTATTTCTTCCAAGGATTCAAAGTCAGGTTCGATAAGCTTTATTTTGACTGTTTTTACCAAAACTTTTTCTTTTGGCATTAATTTGCTTATTTCTTCAGCCTTGTGCTTGTTAGTAGTTGCTAAAAATAGTTTCATTTTTTCTCATTCAGGTCAATGTATTCGAGGAAAGACATTTTTATTGTGAGGTCTTGGCATGCTTTGCCTTTTACTACCGTGCCTTGCATCGGTGGTTTTTCTGCTGTTGCTATTTTCATTGAGCCGTAAAGGTCGCCATAACTCAATTTGAAAGAGCCAGAAGCCATTAGTATTGGGGCATTTTTCAATATTTGGGACTTAAAGTTGTTGCGTTCAAAGTAATTTATGAGGCATTCCTTGACTTTGCCTTCCATGCTTTCTATTTTTGCTTCATTTATTCTGTATTTTTCCATCCCTGCTTTTATAGACTCAAGTATGCCATCGTCTTCATCAAGTATCAAAGTAAGGTTTCTTTTAATTGCTTTTTTGTTGAAAAGATGCGCGTCAAAATAAGGCATAGTTAAATTATCACCGTGAAAATTAAAAAGCGTTTTGGGTTTTTTTACGAACCAGTTTCGTTTAAATACTTTATGCATGGAGAATAAAGTAATTATTTTTCGGAGGTTTCAAAATGAAGTTCGTTGAAAGTATAAAATTCGAAGATGATGACGATTTCGAGGATGACGAAGACTTCGAGGATGACGAGGATTTTGAAGACGATGAAGACATGGATACTGAAGAAAGCTACTAAAATAAAAAACACATCATATTTCAACCAAATTAGTATTTAAGTGCACTTGTCCGCCTTCTTAATTTTTTTGGCAGGGCAAAGTGCCTTATTTTTTTAATTTTTTTTATTTTTGATAGTCGTTTTCATCAATTTGAACGAAGTTTTCTTTTGTAATTTCGTAAAACCGGGTTATTGCTTCTTTTTCTTTTATTTCCTTTGCTTCTGTTGTTTCATAATTTTCTTTTTTATCAGGTTTTTCCTGCAAAGAGTAAGAAAGAATAAAGCCTATGGTTATTGCTAACAAAATGAACAAAGCCAAGTTTTTGATCAAATCCATTTTTTCAGTTTTCAGGTTCTTGCCTTTCATAATAATCTATTATCTCTTGCCTTGTTTTTTCTTGCATGTTTGAGTTTTCAAGAATGTTTTTTTTCGTATCGTCTTTTATTGTTCCTTCTTCTTTGATTTCTTTTGAAGCATAGTATAGTTGTGCCATGAGTTCGTATCCTAATAATAAAACTGTTTTGGCGTTGTTCAGAAAGGCTATTTTTTCTTCTGTTATTTCAGTGCTTTGTCTTGCTTTTTCAGTAGCTTTTTTTACTGATTCGTGGCTTTTTTCAAGTTCTTCTAACCCTTTCTCCAAAAATTCTTTAGCTTCGCTGTTTTGGTCCATCCTGCTTGTTATTTTTTCGTAAAAGTTTTCGTTGTATTCTTTTGTTTTTTCGTTTGCTTTCTCTATTTCCCCGAGTTTTTGTTCGTAGGCTTTTTGCATTATTTCCTTGCTTTTTGTCCCCCAGAACTCTCTAAGCTCTTTTGCAATTCCTGTTATTTCTTCCATGCTTGCTGATTCTTTTTCCAATTCTTCTTTTTTTTGTGCAAAAAATGAAAGTGTTACTTCTATTTCTTGAATATCGAGGCCTTCAACCTTAAGCAGTTCCATTTCAGAGGAAAAGTGTTCAATTTGTGCAATAAGCGCTTTTTTTGATTTTTCTTTGTAGTTGCTTTTTGCGTTTTCTTTTTCTTGTTTGGGCGACAGTTCATAAAGCCTTTTGGCTTCCTCAAACTCAGACACTGCTTTTTCGGCTTCTGCTCTTTTTTGTTCTGCTATTTCAAAAGCTTCTTTGTATTTTTGTTCTTCTGCAAAGGCTAATGGGTTTAGGATTGAAAAGACAAGCAACAAAATAATTGGTTTGATTTCTTTTTTTTGTTTCATCATAAACCTATTATTTTTCTTTTTTTAAAAGTAATCATTTTAATAATTAGTATTAATATTGTTTGGTATCGGAGTCTTTTATGGCCAAAGATTTTTTTTATAGGCTTTCTTCTAAAGTGGTTTATATTTTATTCGCTTTTTTAGCCCTGTTTATTTTGATTTTTTATTATAGCCAATTTTTTGACCTTGTTTTTGAGCGCTATTTCGGCTCTGATTTTTTTTCGCGTTTTTTGCCGTCTATTGTTGATACTGTTCTTTTAGTTTTTGGGGCCTTTTTTTTCTTGCTTGTGACAAAGCCTTTGATAAGGTATTATTTTGTTAAGAAGGGCCGTGATTCTCAGGCAGGGCTTTTGGTTTCGTTTTATTCTTATTTTGTATGGTTCATAGCTTTTGCCTTGATTTTGTCAACAGTCTTCAAAGATTTGGGCACTTTAATTGCTTCTTTGGGGCTTATCGGTTTTGGCTTTACTCTTGCTTTGCAGAAGCCGATTTTGAATTTTGTCGGTTGGCTTAACATTATCATGACCAACCCGTTTAATGTAGGCGAAAGAATAGAGGTTTCTGGAATTATTGGCGAAGTAATTTCTATTCATACGATGTTTACCCGCATAAAAGGGCTTTACAAGACTTCGCAATCTATAGCAGAAACCCTGATAACCATTCCAAACGAGGTTCTATTGACAAATCCTGTTCTTAATTATTCAAGGTTAGGAGGCATTGTATCTGATGATCTCACAATTTCCATAACTTATGAAAGCAATTGGAAAAAGGCAAGGCAGATAATAGAGGAAGTAGCGGAAGAGACAATGAGGCATTTCATCAAGGCTCAATTGCCAGCCACTTTTGCAGAGAAGAGGTCTTGGCAGGAAGCTTTGTCGCTTTTGCAAGAAGCTTCAAAGAGAATCAAGAGAGGTTTTTTGAAAAAAAATGTTTCGGAACAAATAGAAATAATTAAAACCGCAAAAGAGACTTTGTCAGTCCCTTTTCCTAAGTCAAAGCTTCTTATTTCTTTAGGCCAGTCCTCAATTGACATAAATGTAGTTTATAAGACCGATTTGCATTTGGCAAGGGACTCTAAAGATTATTTTACAAGAAGAATTTTAGAAGAGTTTTCAAAGCATTCAGATTTGGAGTTTGCTTATCCGCATATGCAAATAGTGTCAGAGGATAAAAAAGCCATCTCAAAAAACAACAAAAAAATTTTGGATTATGGTTAAAAAGCCTTAAAAACGGAGTTGAATGATAGAAATAAGATAAAAATAATTGTAAAAGTGCCTTTATTTATTGGTGGTATGTATAAATAATAATAAGTATGTATAAATAATAATAATTAAAAAGGTTGTAATTTTTAATTTATTATGAAGCCTAATCACCCTACTAAAAGACTCGTAAGACGCATGAGAAGACTAGCCTTAGGAAAATATTTGACCCCAAAACGTTATTACAAAGCTTTATCTAAAATTGCTGATGAAATCAGACTGCTATATTTGTATAGGAATCACAGAGATGAAAGAAACACTAAGATAATAAAGGGAGTATTTAATTTAAGTTACAATCAAACAATAGATTATTTACATAGATCTTTGGATGTGTTTAGACAACATCCTAATTTAGCAAGAGGTTTTTTAGAAAAGGACTTTAGGTCCATTTTTTTTAGTTATTTAAGGAGTGGTGCTATTAAAATTGAAGTGAAAAATGTAGGCAACAAAACACATATAGACATAAACGGAATCGATGGCACTTTATACGATA
>JBBISX010000057.1:2848-5226 GCA_037441005.1 Candidatus Iainarchaeum sp. | reverse complement strand
GGAAAAATAAGTGATGCTGAGCTTGAAAAAATAGTTATTGAAACCTTTGACTTTAGGCCGAAAGAAATAATAAAAAAATTAGACTTGAAAAGGCCTATTTATAGAAAGACTGCCTGTTACGGGCACTTTGGTAGGCAAGACCCTGACTTTACTTGGGAAAAAACAGACGTGGCTGAAACTCTCAGGAAAAAGGCAAGGGTGTGAAAGGCTAAAGGTTAGAGGAAAGTAATTGGCAATAAAGCGGTTAAAAAAGACTAAAAAAGTCCTAAAAAAAGTCAATAAAAGTCAATAATTACGCCTTTGTAATAAGGCAAGCCTTTTAATTACACCTTATCAAACCAATAAGTTTAAATACTTTCACATGTCACTATATAATAGGAATAAATTAATCACGGGGGTTTTACTTTTAATGGTAATATTAGTTTCAATATGGTCTTTTTTAAGGGGTTTAGTAAATCACAGCACAAAGGTTAGCGATAAAACAAGGGCTTTTAGCAGGGGCAAGGCTTTTGGGCTTTCCTTTTTGCTTTTTGCTTTTTTTTCCCTGTTTTTAAGCGGTTTTGCACTTTCTGTTTGCAATGACCCTGCCATTTGTTATACTGCCTATTGCCCTGATTCTATTCTTTCCCCTATTTATTGTCCTTCTGGCTATGAAAAAGTAAGCTGTGTTAGCACTGGAACAAGCTCTAATTATGTGGTGAAGCAGGTCCAAAACGGCTGTTATTTGGATTACTCATATAGTTTTTCTTCAGATTCTGGCTCTGGTCTGCCTAACATTAGTTATAAGCTCAACTCTTTGGGCGTTGACGAGGTAGGTTGTAAGCTGGAATGTAAGAAAGTTTTTCCTAACATTGAGAACAAGGCGCCTGTAGTAAATGGTTATCCTGACATAATTTTTACTATGAATTCACAAGGCAAGGACAATTTCATAAACCTTTACGACTATTTTTCAGATGACTTCGATTCCATTATATATTTTGAAATAAGAGAGCAATCTAATTCTTTTTTGATAGATTGTTCTATTACTAGTGGTAATTATTTGAGTTGTACCGCGCCTGCAACAAATCAGTCAGGCATTAGTTATTTGAAAGTAAGGGCTCAGGACTCAAAGGGCCTTTTTACCGATGCCACTTATAAAGTAGTTGTCGAGACGCCAAAAAACAAGGCTCCTCAGCTTTCTTCTATCACTGGCAAAAGATTTGAATTAAGCTCTGGAGTGCTTGGCAATATTGTTGACTTGTGGAACTATGTTGTAGATGAAACACCGGATAATCTTCTTTCTTTTTCATTGATAGAGCAGACAAACCAAGGCTCGGTTGCTTGCAGTATTTTGGAAAACAGGTATGTTTATTGTGCCAAACCTCTTGCAGTAGGCACAAACTATTTGACGATAAAAGTCACTGATCCTCAAGGCTTGTATTCTTATTGGTCTTTTTTCGTTGAAATTTACAGGAACGAATCAAACGCAGTGCCTGTTTTGTACAGCATAAGCGACATGACTTTGCCACCTTATCCTAATGTTAGCGTTGTTGCTGACTTGAGGACTAAGGCTTATGATGCCGATGACCCTTTTGAAAGGCTTTATTTTTCCATAATTTCTTACTCTAACTCAGAGTTTGGTTGCTATATAGAAAGACCTTACTTGAAATGTTATCCTTCAAGCTATAATTCTAAAGGGCCTACTACAATAGGGTTAATGGTAGCAGACCCTAAGGCTGCTTCAGCAACAACCTACTTTGCTTTGAGAAGCACTGGGACAAATTATAGTGTAAGCCCCTCATTGAAGGAAACCCCGGACTTGAGCATAAGAGAAAATTACGGTTATACAACAAGGCATGTTGATTTAAGGAATTATGCTTCTGACGACAGGCCTGTCAGCGAATTGACTTTCAGGATAGCAAGCCAAAGCAGAGCAGACATAATTTATTGTAGAATAGTCAACAACTATTACTTGGAGTGCGACCCGCCTTACCAAGACAGGACTGGAACAAGCACGATAACGGTTGAAGCAATAGACCGTGAAGGAAACAAGGACCAAGATGTTTTCCTTGTTGAAGTTTTCCCTGAATTCAATACTTCATGTGATGACATAAGCGTAGACACTTACACTGTTTTCATGAAAGGTGATGAAAGGCAAATGGAGACTTTCACCATAAGAAACAGGTCTAATTATGACTTTAGAATTACAGGCATTGACCTCAGAGAAGACAGCCAATACCTTAGTATTTCGGATTATGATTATGAAGACGATGTTCTTGCATACGACGATGCAGAACTTGAAATAGAGTTTGACAGCGATTCAACAAGCTATTCAAGAGAAGCAACAGGTACGATAAGGATAAGAGGAGAGTTTGAGAATGGAGACACCTGCTCTTACA
>JBBISX010000057.1:2155-2757 GCA_037441005.1 Candidatus Iainarchaeum sp. | reverse complement strand
ATTTCAGAAAACTTTTCACTAAATGAAAACAATTCTCAAACAAAATATTTCACTATTAAGAACACCAGCGGAAGAGACTTTATAGTCTCAGGCATTTCGGTAAACGAAACCAGTTCATTTTTCAACGCTAGAACAAGTTCAGTACCAAGCAGGGTTGAGAGGCTTGACGAAGAGACTTTTAAAGTAACAATAGATTCGCTTAATGTTTCTTCAAAGAGAACAGGCGATGCCGAAATAAGGGTCAGCGGAAGGTTCACAAACAATTATTACTGCGGCTCTTCTGAAATAAAGAAAAGTTTTTCAGTCACTGTCAATGACAGCTCAACAACGGAAACTAACGACACTATTAACAACGGAAGCGGCTCAGGACTCCAAACGGTTCAAGAGCCCCAATTGTCTTTGTCTTCAGGCTCTGTTTCGCTGTTTGAAAACGAGACAAAGCAATTGAGCTTGATAGTTAAAAATACGAGCAGTAAAAGTCAGTGCTATCGCATTTCAACAAATACGAGTTCAAGGTTCGCTTCAAGCGCAAGAAATTCAAGCTTTTGCCTGCCTTCAGGCCAGAGCGAAACCGTTTCTGTCCAGATTTCCGGAAGAAGCGC
>JBBISX010000057.1:0-2145 GCA_037441005.1 Candidatus Iainarchaeum sp. | reverse complement strand
AACAGACAACTTGGAGTTGCAGGTTTATTACAATAATGCAGACGAGGCTATCACAAACTTGAAATCAAGGTTTGTTTCTGTAGAAGTTTTGAAGCCGAGGGATGAAGTTGAAATCGACTTAAGCGTTGGCTCTGGCAAATTGTCTGAAGAAGGCCTTGAAATAATAAATTCAGGCTCTGAACTGGCAAATGTTAGAATTTCAATAGTTGATGCCCCTCAAGGCTTGTCTTTTGAACCTGTTTCTTTAGCGGTTTTTAAGAAAAACGAACAGGTTTATTTGAAAGTAAAGGAAAAAGACTTTTCAGGCAAAGCAAACGTTTTAGCTTTGGTTGAATCAAAAGAAGGAACGAGGGTAGTTTCTTTGGCTTTTGAAGTTCCACAAGAACAAGACTTCATGACAGGCTTTGTTTCTTTGGTAGCTTGGCCTTTGGCCTTCATTATTGGAATAATCGTATTGATATTTGCAGTTCTAGGATTACTTTCAGTAGTTTCAAAAAAGTAGTTATGAAAGGTGCTTTAATGAAAAACTCAACTGTTTTAAAAATTATTTATGGGATTATTGCTATTTCGTTTTTTTTAGCCACGGCTTCGGCAACTTACATAACAGGTTTTCCAGAATTGATTGAAGTGAAGGAAACCCCTCTTGACTTTTCTTTCGCAATTCATAACGATACTGGAGTTAAAAGGCAGGTAAGCATTGAATACTTTTTGCCCGGCAGGTACGATGTCTTAAAATCAAGCGAATTTATTTTGCCCGGCAAGTCAGAGGAATACTCCATAAGGCTTTTTCCTTCTGCAGAGCTTGAAGGCCAGACTTACTTAGCTTCCTTAACCATAGATGTTGAAGGTGATGTTTTTGAAAAGGAATTATTTGTAAACTATTTGCAGGATGATTCTTGCACTATAGAGATTTTAGACACTAATTATACAGAAAATTACCTTGAAGTCTTTGCAAAAAACCTTTCATATAAGCCAAAGAGTATTAAAGTGAATAAAACTAATAATTTTTCTTCAGAACCTAAAGTTTTTGACTTTTTGCCTTTCGAAGAAAAAAAGCTGTTGATAGAGATTAATAAAAATAAAGACTTGCCTAAGCCCGGTGCTGAAATAAGCGCTGAATTTTTCTGTAACGAAAAAGTACTTGTTGCAAGAGCAATTGTTCCTGAAAAGAACAACCAAGGAATAACCTCTGGGCTTTTTTCATTGCCTGATGTTTTCAATTTTAACTTTGGTTTTTTGCTTAATGTGTTTTTGGCTTTGATTGCTGGCGTTCTTTTGCTTGTCTTTGTTGCAAGGTTTACTAAATTAGTGGTGAAAAAATGAGTTCTGACAAAGTTTTTTTGTTTTTGGTTTTTTTGCTTATTCCTGCATTTTCGCAGGCTTCGCTTTCGCTAAATTCTCTCCCTGATGTAAAGTTGAGCGTTGCTGAAAAGACTGAAAAAGCTTTTGATTTGAGGGATTTTTTAGTTTCGGACAGCCAGAGCGGGGTTTTTTTCGAAGTTGTTTCGCAAAGCAACCCAAGTGTTGCTGATTGTTATATTGAAGATAATTATTTCGTGAGTTGTGGGAAGGCTTTGCGCGAATCAGGAAAGAGTCTGATAAAAATAAAGGCTTTTTCTCCTCTTGAGTCTTCTGTTTCAAGCTTTTATGCTTATGTTCCAATGAATGAAACATTAAAGGGTGAAGGTAGTGGGTTGTTGATTCAGGCTGATACTAGTGTCGTTCAATTGCAGCCTGGCAAAAGGTCTACCGTAGCTTTAAAGATTATTAACCATGAATTGAAAGAAACCTGTTTTAGCCTCGGGGTTCAACAGGGGCAAAGAGAAAAAAAGTTTTTTCAAGTAGCTTTGGACAAGAGTACTTATTGTATCTCTCCAAAAGAAACCATCGAGACTTCTTTTGAAATAGCTGCTAATGATGAATCTTATGCAGATACTTATTATTTTTCCATCTTTGGCAAGTCCAACGAGTTTTTTGTCGAGAAGCAATTCAAAGTGGTTTTGTCAGAAAGGCAAAGGCCTTTGGAGTTAAAGCTTGTTTCAGACAGAAAGATATGTCTTGAGCCTTACACTCAGGAAATAGAGTTTGAGGCTTTCAATACAGGCTATGCAAGAGACTTCTCTGTTTATGCTTATAATGACCTGC
>JBBISX010000056.1:0-5282 GCA_037441005.1 Candidatus Iainarchaeum sp. | reverse complement strand
GATTACAAACAAAATATACAGCGATGATAATATAGGCGTAATTGAAAAAATAAAACACCCTTACTTCCAAAACAAAACCATATTGGTTGTAGCGGGCAAGAGAAACACTGGAACTGTAGCCGCAATAATAGCATTTACCAAAAAAGAAAAAAGATTGATGAAAGAAGCAAAAAACAAAAAAGTTCAGGCGATAGTAGTGGAAGCTCTGGACATAGATAGCGACGGAATTGTAGATGATATAGAAATAAAAGAATAAAGAGCAAAGCCAAGAGAGGAAACACTATAATTAACACGGCAAAAAAAAGACCTAAAAAGTCCTGCTAAATTAAAATCGTCACAATCAGAAACAAGACAAAAAAAACTCAAGACAAAGACCCAAAACAAACAACAAAAAAATAACAACACAAACATGAACATACCCCAACAAAAAAACCACAAAAAACGCAAAACAACTTAAGACAAACCAACCTTACAAAAAAAACACAAAAACACCTAAAACGACCTAAAGACAGACTGGCATTACAAAAAAACTCAGGGCAAAAACTTAACACTATTAGAAAATAAAAAAAGCAAAAAGTTTTATTAAATTAAGCATGCTTTATCCGTAGCCTTAAGGAAAATATTTGTTGGTTTCAGATTCGCAAAACTAATTTAAGACCATGGCATGACCAAAGCCAAGAAAAATTATTTAAACACAAAAAAGTTTAATCATAGTATGCAAAAATTGTCTTGGTATTTTTTAGCCTTGTTGTCTATAGCATTGCTTTGCAATTCTGCCTTTGGAGTAATAAAAAACGGAACTACTCAAATATACGCTGTCACTACTGAAGGCCAAGGGTTAGTGGCAACACTCAGCTTGGAAATAGAAGACGGGAGTGGAAAAATTTGGACCAACATAAATCCTCTTGTGGGCACTTCTACGCAGAACGCGGAAAGAACTGCTATAAGCCTTGCAAAAAAATATTTTAAGGAAACTGAAAAGTACGATTACAAATTTTCAATAAAATCTTCAGCATCTGTAGTGGATGGTCCGAGCGCCGGGGCAGCCATGGCGTTGTTGGCAATATCAATGCTTACAGACAGAGAACTGCCAAAAAACGTAAGCATTAGCGGAACAATAACACAAAACGGCCAGATAGGGCCTGTAGGCGGAATCTATGAAAAGGCAAAAGAAGCGAGCAAAACAGGAATAAAGCTTTTCATGATACCAAAAGGCGAAGCAGTACAAACAACAAAAGATAATGGAATAGGCAGCGTTAACTTGTTGGAATACGCGCCAAAAAATTGGGGCATGAAAGTAATTGAAGTGAAAGACATTGAAGAGGCATTAAAATTTGCTTATTCTGACATAAGCAAGATAGATGTAAATATAGACACTGAAAACCAAATACCTGACTTCACACCTGAAAAAATACAGCTTGAAAAGGAAATTTCTGATTTTAAAGTTTTGGTTACCAACTACATAAAAAAAGCCAAAGAACAAGTCAAAGAAGCAAGAATAGCTGTTTCTTCCACGCTGATTGATGACCCTGAACTCATTTTTTTTCTCCAACAGGCAGTAAATGAATCGGAGTCAATGCTCCAAAAAGCCGAAATATTGAATGAACAAAACTATCTTTATTCTGCTGCTAATTTTTCTTATTTGGCTAAAAGCAGCGCCATATTGATAAAAGAAATAGCATCAAACCCTCAAATTTTGGAAGAAAATTCAAAAAACTTTGATTTGAAAATAGCTCAATTAAATAGAGAAATATCACAGTACGAAAAGCAATTTTCTGAAAAAGTTCCAAAAGGTAACGAAGAAATGTTTTTTTCAGCACAGCAAAGGTTCTTGTATGCAAAAAAGTCTCTTGAAGAACTTATGGAAAACGACAACATAAAAATAGTAGTAAATAACGAAGTGGAAGATTATATAGCAACTAACTTGGAAAGGCTGAAAAAGTATGCAAATGCAGTAGCATGGTTGGAAGTTTCAAAGGACTTCTTGAGCATAGCAGAAAGCACGGAATTTTCCAGAAAGCAAACTATGCTGGAGAAAAAAACCAATGAAAAAATAAATTATGTAAATGGGCAAATCAATGAATTGAAAGACGAAGGAACGAAAGAAGAAATTCAAATAAGAATAAATTCAGCCCTGATGGGAATGGAAATGAAATGGTTTGAATCTGCCTTACTTGACGCTGCCACTGCAAAAGCTTTTTTGGAAGCAGAGAAAGATTATTATGACAAGGATTTAGAAGACCTGAACAAAATGCTTGTGGAAAAAATAAAAGAAAGTGAAAAAGAAATAATGCAAAAAAATAGTGTCTGGGCAATGCTCTACCTTGCGCACGCAAAGTATTTCCTTGAGTCTGCAAACTACTACCTAAAAGTAGACTCAGAGCCATTGGCAATAGAAAACCTAAAAAGAGGCATAAGCATAGCTTACCTTGCTTCTGAAATCAACGAAAGCGTAAAAGAAATAAAAGAAGTATATGAAAAATTGCCTTCTGAAAAAATGGAAGAACAAAATACGCAAGTTGAACTAAAAGTTGAAAGAGAAAATTTTCCGCTTATTCCAGTAGTTCTTGGTTTTGGAGCATCACTCCTCTTATTCGCAGTATTATTGATAACAGTTTCAAGGTCTTCATCAAACAGAACAAGCCTTAGCGTAGAGCTCTCAAGTGCAAAAAGAAAAATGTCTGAAATAGAGTCAAGTTTTATATCTGGAAAGATAAGCCATGAAAATTATGAAAAACTGAAAAGGGAATATCAGGAGAAAATACAACGGCTTGAAAAAGAAATAGCTGAAAAGACAAGGCATTTGATAGCCTATGACAATTACACGCTTTCTCTTGGTATTTTAAACGAAAGGCTAAAAACTGCGAGAAAACTATTCAAGGAAGGGCTTTTGCCAAAAAGGGAATTTGAGGCACAGTCAAAACAAATAATAAAAGAAATCAATGATTTAGAGCAAAAGCTGATTAACGAAACAAAAATAATAGAAGAACAAGAGAAAAAGGAAAATAACAAGAAAGACAAGCAAGAAAAAAAGCAGAAGCAGGCTCAAAATACACAAAGCAAAAAACAAAAACAATAGCAAGTAGCCAATACAAAATTTTGAGTTCAATCAATCATAATATTTGCCAAATTTAGTATAAGGCATGCCTAAAAGAAAAAACAAAAGTCGCACAAATAAAAAGACTTAAAGAAGCAAATAATTACAAAATGAAAACAACAAGTTAGCAAAGACATGACAAACACAAAAAAATAATTTGTCAGCTATAGGCTTCTACGTTCTCCTGAGATCTAAGTTTTAATCCTATGACAGAACTGTTTTTCTTATTCAATGCGACTCCTATTATTTGGTCAGCTTGATTTATCACTGAATCGTTATGGCTTATGACAATAAATTGGCTGGATTTGCTTTGGCTTTTTACCATGGCGCCAACCTTTACAGAATTTGTCTTGTCTAAAGCGGCATCCACCTCATCTAAAATGTAAAAAGGGGCAGGCGAAAAAGAATGTATTGAAAAAATAAAAGCCAAGGCAGTCAGGCTTTTTTCACCGCCACTCATAGCATCTATGCTTTTCATTGTATCTTCTTTGTACTTTGCCTGTATAAGAAGACCCCCTTCCAAAGGATCTTGGGTATTTGTCAATTCTAGCAAGCCTTCCCCGTTAAAAAAGTTATAATAAAGCTCTGAAAACTTCTTGCTTACTTTTGAAAAACAATCGTTGAAAACAGTTAGTTTTCTCTGGTCTATCTGGGAAATCATAGACAGAACAGAATTACGCTCTTCTTCAAGAGTTGAAATCTTTTGCCTTATTTCTTCCACTTCTTTTTTCAACTGCTCGAAGTTTTCAAGCGAACGCATGTTAACAGGGCCTATTTTTTCAAGTTCTGATTCTATCTCTATTACTCTTTTTCTTAGCAAATTCAAGTTGATGAAACTAAGCAACTGGGCTTCCTTGAAAGTAACAAATTCTTCCTCTAAATCGTTAAGCCTTACTTCATTTTTTGACATTTCAATAATAATCTCATTGAGCTCCTTTTCTTTTGACTCTATCTTTGACGAAACCGCGTCCATTTTTTCTGACAATTTTGAAAGTTTTTTCGACACCCTTTCTTTTTCTTCTTCAAGTAGTTTGTTGCTTTTCCTCGACTTTTCCATTTCTGCTTCAAGCTTGGAGAGTTCTTTCAAAGCCTTCTCTTTTTCTTCAAATAAAGCACGCAAAGAATCATGGTTTGCATCTATTTCGGCAGAAATCAGCTTTGACTCATCTTGCAATTCTTTTATCTTTACGCTGATTAATTTTATTTCAGAATTGTTTTTTCCGAGCTCTGTTTCTTTCTGTACTTTCCTACGCCCAGTTTCTTTTATTGCCGAAACCAATCTGTTTATTTCAGACATAGTTTCTGATTTTTCAGTTGCAAACAATTCATTAAACAAGTCTTCTTTTTGGCCTTCAAGAAAAGCAATTCTTGAATAAATTTCTCTTTCTTTTTCAGAAAAATCTTTTGCTGCTGTTTCATCAATAATTTTTTTAAGCAATTTTCTTTTCTTCTCAAGGTCTTTTGACTCTTCTTCTAAATACCCTGACTTGGCTGATTCAAGCATAAGCAAGTTCAGTTTTTTTTCATGCTCTCGGAACTTTTCAAGCTGCGCCTTAAGCCCTTCAAGTTCTTTTTTAGCTTTGTCTATTTCTACACTAAGCTTTTGCTCTTCCTCTTTTCTAAGCGAAAGAGCCTTGGCTTTTGACTCTTTGTCTATTGGTCTTTCACAAGTAGGGCATTGGGAATCTACCTTGGATATTCTTTCTATTGCCGAAATAATTGAGTCTCTTTTGCCTTTCAAGGAATCCAAAAACGAGTTTTTGTCTTGAACGATTTCTTCAATCTTTTTTATGTTTTTTTGGAGTTCGAGTGATTTAAGCTCTTCAATTTCTTTTTCCGTTTTTCTTTTATTTTCAAGCTTTGCTTGAAGTAATGATAGCTTTTCCTCAATTTCTTTGAGAGCATTTTTGTTTGAATTTATTTCCTTTTCAAAATTCAATTTTGCCAGCCTTATTTCTTCAGCCTCTTTCCTCAATGAGCTTAACTCTGACTCTATAAGAGAAATATCGTTTTCTGCTTTTTGCTTTTTTGATTTTAGTGATTCTGCTTTTGGAGAAAGCTCTTCAAGCTTTTTTTCCAATTCGGCCTGTTCTGATTCAATAACATTTATCTCTGTCTTTAGCTTTTCTGCCTCTTTTGCCTTTGATTCCTTTTGCTACCTCCTCTTTACCTTTTCTAATCATTT
>JBBISX010000055.1:0-5286 GCA_037441005.1 Candidatus Iainarchaeum sp. | reverse complement strand
GTTCTCCTAATTTTCCGGCTTCTCCGCCGAATGCTATTCCTGCTTCTACTTGGAATGGAAAGCCGCCTTTGTAGACTGTTGGTTTTCTTGTGACTACTGATATGAATTCTGGCTTTACTATGTTTTGTAGGCTTTTTTTTATTCTTTCTTCGCCTATTGGAATAAGCCCTTCGGTTTTTGGTGCTATGAAGTTTATTTTTTTGAACATGTTTACTATTTGTTCTGCTTCTTCCCATGTTATTTGCTTTGGGTCTTTGTTCAGGTCAAATTTCACTCCTTTTTGTATTTCTTCTATTGCTTTGTCTCCTACTCTGTCAAAAGTGTTTTTGAGAAATGTCGTGACTTTTTGCGAGTCTGAGTATCTGGCTAGGGTGTATACTTCGTCAACATTGACTCCTTTTGGGTGTGGTTTTATTTCTACTGGTCTGCCTGGCAGTTCTTTTAGTGTTCTTTTGAATACTGTTTTTTCTCCTGTCGGGTCTATGAATGTTATTTGTGTGTGTGGGTTTGCTATTGCTGTTCTTCTTAGGTATTCAAGTGGTGCTTGGTCTGAGTTTACATACTTCACTCCTTTGAATTTGGCTTTTATTATGGTTCCTCTGAATTCTTTGTCTATTTCTTGCAGGTTTGCTATTTTTGGTTCGTTTTTTTTAGGGTCTATTGTTATTTCTAGTGATATTGGTTTTCCTTTTCCAGTGCCTGTTATTACTTGTACTGGTTTTCCTGTTGTTATTTGGGACAGCATCGTGCATCCTGATGCGCCTATACCTTGTTGTCCTCTTGTTTGCATCATTCTGTGGAATTTTGTTCCTGCCAATAGTTTTCCAAGCGCTTTTCCTACTGTGTCTTTGGTTAGTCCTGGCCCGTTGTCTTTTGCTATCACTTCGTAGAATTCTTCTCCTAATTCCTTGATTTGTATTTCTATGTCTGGCAGTATGTGGGCTTCTTCGCACGCATCTATCGAGTTTGTTACATATTCGTGGACTATTGTTGTAAGGGTCTTTATTTTTCCAGTCAGGCCTAGCATTTGCATGTTCTTTTTGAAGAATTCTGCAACCGAATGTTCTTTGAATTCTGTTGCTATTTCTTCTGCTGTTTTTCCTGTTGGTTCGTTGTTTTTTTCAGCCATAGCATCACTCGTTCTTATTATTTTTCTACAGCTCAAATTCTTGATTATAGTATTTGTTTTTTAATGATTCGTATGCCGTTGAGTGGGTTGCTCCTAAAAGAAGTAGTTGTATTGCTTTTTTTGCTTTTTGGACGTCTTCTGCTTTTCCTATTATTCCTATTGTTTTTCCGTAAACGGACATTTTTACATTTGCTTCTCTTTCTATTTCTTTTCTTGCTTTGCCTTTTTTTCCTATGACTCTGCCTTTTTTTATCCTCATTCTGTTTTCGCTTTTGCCTATTATTTCTTTTAGCTCTATTATTTCTAGTTCGTTTTCATCAATCATCAATGCCATTGCATTTTCCGGCGAAAATCCTCTTGCTATGGCTTTGACTATTTTAATGGCTTTGATAAAATCAATGGGGCTTCCTTTCATTGTTATTTCTATTTCTCCTGTTGAGCTGTCTATTTCCAACTGTGTTTTGGTGTTTTTTTCTATTTCTTTTTTTGTTTTTCCTTTCGGACCTATAAGGGCGCCTATTCTGTCATGCGGTATCATTAGGTATTCTGTCATTCTTATGCTTATGTTGTTTAAGTATTTTTTAATTTACCTTTGATCGTAAATTAGAGCGTTAAATCAGAAACTAAGGCGGCTTTTTATTTCTGAAGACCTTTAACTGGCCTGAGGGAGTAAAAGCCATGCGCCTTTGTTGTTTTGTTTGTTTTTTAGGGCATTTTTTAAGTTCTTTTTTGGTCTTTTTTTGTTGTTTTTGTTGGGTCGTGTTGATTTGTTTTTTCTTTTTTATTCGTGTTTTGATTTTTGGCGATTTTTTATGTTTTAGTTTTTTGTTTTCGGTTTTTTTTTGCTTTTGTCTAAAGGCTTTTTTATTATTTTTTTTGGATTTTTGTTATTGCGAAAATTAGTATGCTTATGAAAAGTATTCCTGCTATGATGCCCCATAGTGCTGTGTAAACCAGGTCAATTTTTTGTTCTTGCGTTGCCTTTGGCTTTGCCGATGTTACTGTTGTTTTCGGTTCTTCGCTTTTTTTTTCGGTTGTTGTTCTATCAGCGGGTATTGGTGTTTGTGGTGTGTCTCTTATCTCTATTCTTCCTTCTTCTCCTATTACTATTATTTTTGTGGTTGAATCGTATTTTGTTTTTCTTTCTTTTGATTCAAGGTCTATTTTCAGCGTGTATTCGCCCGGTTCTGTTTTCCATTGTTTTTTGAATTTGTATTTGAGTGTTTTTTTTGCTCCGACAAATATTGTTGTTTCCGTTGTAGTATATTCTGTTTTTTCATCTTTTTTTACTGTTGCCGTGATGCTGAATGCTTGGGATCTGTTGAGGCCGTTTGCTATTTGTACTGTTATGGTTGTTGTTTTGTTTTCAGAGTTATGGTCTATTTCTATTCCTCTTATTGTTGGCTTTTCTTCTTCTGCTTTTGCACTTTCCGTGTTTGGAGTTTCTGACCCTGAACTTCCTGAACCTGAAGGGCTTTGATTTTCAGTTGTTTGTTGGCTTGTGCATTCCCCGCAGTCTTGCGGGCAGTTGTTGCAATTTTCTTCTTGGCTGCATATGGAATTCCCACAATTTTCTAACGGCGGGCCTTCTACTATTTCGTAAGTGGTTGCGAGTGCTGTTCCTGTGAGAATTGATAATGCTATTACTAAAGCTAAAAATGCAAATTCTGTTCTTTTCATTTATTATGTTAATAATTAACTTTAATATAAATATTGTCTTTCTAATCTTCTAATGGTTTTTAGACATGGTCGGAATCATGTCGGTAATAAAGTATCAAAAAGAAGTTTTTTTTTCAAACCAAGAGGTTTTTTAGTCTCAAGCCTTTGCCGTTGTTTTTTTTTGGAATGTAAGATTGCTTTAAAGCCGTTTTAAGTCTTCCTTGTTTTTTTGTTTTATAGTTTAAATTGTTGTCTGTCTGCTTTTGATCTGCTGTTTTTTTGTTCTTTATTTGTTGTTTTTGTTGTTTGTTGTTGTCTTAAATTCAGTTTTGTGCGTTTAATTTAGTATGAGTTTCTTAGATTTTGATTCTGATTTGTTTGGTAAGAGAATAAGGCTTGAGAAGGACAGGCGTATTTTTGCCAGGGTTTTTGACAGTAAGACTTTTGACGCTATTCAATACCTTGCTAACAGGAATCATTTTGATGTTTTGGAGCATGTAGTGAGCACTGGTAAAGAGGCTCATGTTTTCGTGGCTTCTGATTTGTCTGGCAATTTTAGGGCTGTGAAGTTGTATAAGAAACAAACTTCAGATTTCAAGAACAGGGCTCCTTATATTGTTGGTGATAAAAGGTTTAGGGAAGTGAAGAATGATATTAATTCTTTGGTTTCTCTTTGGGCAAAAAAGGAGTTCAGCAATCTTGTTGTTTCCATGCGTGCTGGTTTGAATTCGCCTTTCCCAGTGGCTTTCAAGGATAATGTCTTGGTAATGGAGTTCATAGGTGAAAAAGATAGAGTCGCTCCGCGCCTCAAGGACTTGGACCTTAAAGGCTTTGACATTTCGAATTTTTATTTTCAGGTAGTTGACTTTATTGCAGGGCTTTATGCCACTGGTTTAGTTCATGCGGATCTTTCGGAGTACAATATTTTGGTTCATAAAGGCAAGCTTTGGTTCATAGATTTTGCACAGGCCGTTTTACATTCACACCCTTCTGCAAAATTCTTTTTTGAGCGAGATGTTTCAAACATGTCGTCTTTTTTTCGTAAGAAAGGTTTGGAAGTGACTTTTGATAAAATGCTTTCTGACATAAAGGCGAGAAAAGAGTCTTTAGGCAAAAGTATTTGAGTTATTGGATTGGCGTTGACTTTTTTTTCTTGGTTTGGCTGAAAAGAACGCTTTAAAATACCTTAACTGAAAACTTTACTTATGGATTATGAAAAAATGCTTAAAAGGGGAATAATGTCTTTGCCAGAGAGTATTTCTACTAGTGAGCGTTTTGAATTGCCTACTTTGCAGACCTCTGTTGAAGGCAAGAAGACTATTATAAAAAATTTTTCTCAGGCTATGAAAGCCGTTTCAAGGGACGATAAGCATTTTTATAAGTATTTGACTAAAGAAACCGCTACTGCTGCTACGCTTGAAGAAGGCAAACTGGTTTTGTCTGGCAAGTTTTTTCCAGACGCCATTAACAAGCTTTTCTCGTCTTATCTTAAGGAGTATGTTTTGTGCCATGTTTGCGGAAAGCCCGATACTCAAATAATAGAGCGAAATGGAATAAAGGTTTTGAAGTGCACTGCTTGTGGGGCCGTAAGCCCTTTAAAGAAGCTCGGGTGATGTTTTGTATTGTAAAAAGCATTTTTTTCAAAACAGTGTGATTGTTGCTTGTTGTGATTCTGAGCTTTTAGGCAAGACATTGAATAAGGATGGTTTGGAGTTAAAAGTCAGCGAGGCGTTTTATGGCAATGTTGAAGTAACGCCGAAACAGGCGGTTGAGCTGTTCAAGGATGCTGACAGCATAAATCTTATTGGGCAAAAGTCGGTTTTTTTGGCTTTGGAGTCTGGTTTAATAGTGCATGAGGATGTGAAAAAAGTAGCTGGGGTAGAGCATGCTATAATAATAAAAGTTTAGCATTGGCTCATAATATTATACTATCATGTCGTGGTTTGATGGAAGAAGAAAAAAATTCTGATGCTGGTATTACACAAGAGGAAGTTAGGAAAATACCTCTCCCAAAGAAGGACAAGCTTGAGATGTTTGGTTTGGTTGTTCAGTTGCATGGTTCAAATCAGGTCAAGGTGCTTTGTGAAGACGGCGTGGAAAGGGTTTGTAGGATTCCTGGGAGAATGAAAAAAAAGACTTGGTTGAGGGAAAGGGACATAGTAATAATAAAGCTTTGGGACTTTCAGCCTTCAAAAGCGGATGTGGTTTGGAGGTACTTAGGAACGCATGTAGAGCATTTGAAGAAAAAAGGTTTTCTCAAGAATTTTCAAGTTTGAATTTTTGTATTTTTACATTACAAATTTTTTATTATAAATTATAAAAGCCAAAAACCTGTTGAAGCCTCGTTGACTTCAATAAAAGTCTGCAAAAAGCATTTGCTTTAGTTTTCTAGCCACCAACCTTGAATAGTAACACTGATGGTTTTGGCAACGGTTGTAAATTCAGTTCATAAATTGCTTTAAGAAAAAGCCGTCTTGAGTTTCAATTCTTTTTGTGTT
>JBBISX010000054.1:0-5361 GCA_037441005.1 Candidatus Iainarchaeum sp. | reverse complement strand
ACAACTCAATAAAAACCAACAACAAAGACTAAAAGACCCAAAAAAAGTCAAAAAAAACAAACGCAAAAAACAACAAAAACACGACTAAAGACCAACAAAACACCAACAGCAAAAAACAAAAAAAATCTGAAACAAATAAAGAACACCTAACAACAAAAAGAAGACAAAAAAACAAAACAAAAAGACTAAAAAACAAAATAAAACAAAAGAACAAGAAAAACTTTATTCAGCGCGCAAAGCTTCTACCGGGTCCATTTTAGAAGCAATGTAAGCAGGGTAAACTCCTGCCAAGACACTAACCAAAACGGCCCCCATAAAAGAACCAAAAGCCAATACAAAAGAGACTTTGCTAGGCAAACCGATAGAAACAACTAAAAAAGAAATTAGCAAACCCAAAGAAACTCCGATAATTCCTCCGATGATGCCTAAAAAAGCAGACTCAAAAAGAACCATGCGCATGACATCACCATTAGACCAGCCAACAGCCTTCAAAGCCCCAATCTCCCTAAAACGCTCAAAAACACTCATAAGCATAGTGTTAATAACGCCCACTGAAGCAACTATGGAAGCAATAGAAGCAACGACAAAAACCAACAAAGTTATGTTATTGAAGACAGCACCAAACTGCGAAGAAAAATCGCTTAAACTTCTTGCCCTTATCTCAGCCCCGTAAATCAAATTAATTCTATCAACTACTTCTGCCTCCAAAGAAGGCGAAATCACCTGAACATTCAAATAACTTACTTTATCTTTTGGAAAATTGGTTATTAGGCGAGCATCTTCAATAGACATCAAAATAGAATTATCTAACAAATCAGAGCCAGCAGAATAAACTCCTATTATTGAAAATTCCTTGCCGTTCACCTTGATTTTAGAACCTAAAAATTTCCTAAAGTCATCCTTGACTTTCTTGCCAATCAAAACAACGCCGGAATCGTTTGACTTGAAGTCCCTGCCTTCCAAAAGCTCTCCGCTAAAACCAGAGCCTTTCGCAGCTGCCTGTCTCTTCAAATCAATGCCTAATATTCGCGTAGAACTGAAAAATTGCATTTCCTTGCCATCAATCTCTTTCGAAGCCTGAATAACGACAGGCACTACTACCTTAACGCCCTTGATTGCGGCTATCTTATCAATCCAAGAAACGTCAAGATAATTATAGATAGGGTCAGAGGCTTTTTTAGGAACTACACGCGCACCTTGCACCTGACTAAACGCATCTTCAATGTCAGCCCTTATGCCGTCAACAACAGAAACAAGCGCAATCAAAGACGCAACGCCTAGAGAAATACCAAGCACCGCAAGAAAAGAGCGAATTTTATGCCTTAAGACGTTTGACAAACTCAACTTTAGCAAACAAATCACTTCCTCTTCCTAGATTCCTCTATCTTGACAATCTTTCCATCCAAAATAAAGACACGCCTATTAGCATAATCCAAAAGAGAATTATCGTGAGTCACAATGACAAAAGTTTTTCCCTCGTTCTTGTTCAAAGAATACATCAAGTCAATTACCTGCTTGCCGGTAACAGAATCAAGGTTGCCAGTAGGCTCATCAGCAAAAACAATCTCAGGGTTGTTTATAAAAGCCCTAGCAATAGAAACCCTTTGCCTCTGTCCGCCTGAAAGCTCGTCAGGCCTGTGCAAAACCCTCTTTTCCAAACCAACATCCTTCAACAAAGACAAAGCACGTTCAACAAAATGATCCTTCTCACCAGACAAAGGCTCAGTAGGAATAAGGACGTTTTCAAAAGCATTCAAAGTAGGAATCAAATTAAAAGACTGAAAAATAAAGCCTATTTTATTTCGCCTAATCATTGCCAAATGCCAATCATCAAGCAAACTTATATCCTTGCCATCAACAAAAACCTTGCCAGAAGTGGGTTTGTCAAGAATGCCAAGAATATGCATTAATGTGCTTTTACCTGAACCACTCGGACCAACAATAACCATAAAATCGCCCTTATTGACCTTTAACGACACACCATCCAAAGCCCTGACCGAAGTCAAACCAAGGCGATACTCCTTGACAACATCCTTCAACTCTACTATAGGAACCTGCATAAAATCAACTCCTCAAAGCCTCCACTGGATCAAGGACAGAAGCCCTCCAGGCAGGATAAAGACCTGAAAAAACACCCAAAAAAAGCGCAAAACAAAAACTGAAAGCCAACAACTCAAAAGAAATAAAATACTTAACAGCAAAAAAATACTCCAAAAAATAAGCCACGAGTAAACCAGAAACAATCCCAAAGACCCCGCCCATGATGCCTAAAAAAGCAGACTCAAAAAGAACCATGCGCATGACATCACCATTAGACCAGCCAACAGCCTTCAAAGCCCCAATCTCCCTAAAACGCTCAAAAACACTCATAAGCATAGTGTTTGCAATGCCAATACCAGCAACAACACTAGAAATAAGAGCAACGAACAGAGCAAACAAACGCAAATTATTGGTTATGCTGGACAACTGGTCTGAAATCTCAGCCTGAGTAAAAGCCATGAGCCTATCACCCCACTTCAACTCAATCAACTTCGCAACCAAAGAATCCTTGGAAAAATCCTTCAAAACAACAAAAAAAGAACTCACTTGATCATCATCAAGCTCACTCAACTCCCTCGCATCAGAAATATTCATGACAATCAAAGACGACAAAAAATCGCTGTCGGAAGCCAAAACACCCTTCACCCTAAAAGGCTTTCCATTAATCCTTATCGTAGAACCAACAAACTTGTCAAAATCTTCCTTTATCTTCTCACCAATCAAAACACTGCCAGAGTCTGAATTACTCAAAGGAAAACCTTCCTTAACCTCCGAAATCCAGCCGGAAGATCCAGAAGAATAATACTTGCTAGTATCAATGCCATAAACCTGCGGAGGAGAAAAAGAACTAAAACCAACATCCTTTGAATCAATCCGCTTAGGCAAAACCCAAACCTCAGGAATAGCTGCCTTGACATAAGGCAAAGACTCAAGCTTTGAAACAAAAGAAGAATCAACGCGAGAAAAAACATTATCCTGAGCATTCTTCTCCATTACAGAAATACCCTTAAAACTGCTGACGATACTATCAAAATCCCTAGTAAAACCATCAACCACAGAAACAAGTAGGATTATAGCAGAAACACCAATAACTATGCCAACGACTGAAAGAAGCGTCCTCGTCTTGCGCCTGAACAGATTGAAAAAAGATAACTTTATCATCGTGACTGATTTCTTATAGCCAACTGCCTAAAAATAAAACGTACAATGAAATAAACCACAACAAGAACAGCCAAAACCAAAACCAAAATAACAATATAAACAAAAGGGCTAGTAGGAGGAGCAGGATTAACATAAAGAGAATAATCCTCAGAAAAAACCCTTTCAACGCCAAGCTCGTCAACATACTTTATATTGATTGTCGCGTTATGATAACCAACAGAAGCAGAAGGCAAAACACTCAAAGTAAAAACAGCGGCGCCGGAATCATCAACATCAATATTACCTAAAAAAGAACGAGAAACACCCTCAACACCATTATCAAAATCAACACTAACCTCAACGGCCTTTGCCTTCTCTCTGCCTATATTATCCAATTGAACTGAAAAAGTCAAAACACTTCCTTGAAAAACCTGCTTGTCTGAAACGCCAGTACTATTCTCAACAGAATAATCTATGTTAGAAACAACAAGCTCAGGCCTGCCTAAAACACGAAAAGAAAAAGAATTGGAAGAAGAAGTACAAAAACCGCAAGAAGCTAATAAACTAAAAACATAAGAACCGGCATCAGTATTATCAGGAATTCCCACCTCAAAAGAAACCTTCTCAGAAGACAAAGGAAGCAACAAATCAATTGTCCTAGCAGAACTTGAAACTGTAAAAGGGGAAAAAGTCGGGTTAGTAACAGGCTTCAACTCAACAACAACATTCCTTGCAGAGACCTTACAAGGATTGGAAACAACAGCAGAAACGACCAAAGAATCGCCAACATGAGGAGTAGAATTTGAAAAACTAACGTCGGAAACCTTCAAATCGTTACAAGCAAAAACAAAAAAATTCAAATCAATAAAATAATAATTCAAACTATTGCCAACCAAATAAGAAACTTTTATAGGCAAAACATAATTGCCGGGCAAAGCATCCTCATCAACCCTAAAACTTAACGAAACAGTCTTAGAAGCGCCAGACTTTAAAACACCAAGGCTTTCAGAAACCCTGACAGGAGAAAAAAAATTCTCATTCAAAACAGCAGACACATTCAAATCAGAAACAGAAACGCCAGTAGCATTAATATTCTTAACATCAAAAGAAAACGTAACCAAATCGCCGGAATAAATCTTTGCTGGAACAGTAGAAGAGTTAGAAATATCAACAATCCTCAGATCAGCGCCCAAAACAGAACCAAAGAAAAACAAAAACAACAAAAGAAAAGAAAAAAACGCAAAAAAATCACCTAAGAAATATACCGTGAGAAAGAATTAAAAAAGGCTCAGAAAAAACACGACCAAGCCCGACAAAAAAACACGAAACAAAAAGTTAGCTATTGAGACCTGACCACCTTTTTACCCTTTTCACAAGGCAAAACCTTGATCTTCCCATTAAAATCCAAAGAAAGCTCTTTTCCTTCCTGAATCCTGTCCAAAAAAACAGCCAAGGCAGCGATCTCAGAATGAGGCTGAGTTGTAACAGAAACATTATAATCAGACAAATCGTATACTTCACGTTCTACTTTTTGAGAACCTACTATGATCAACAAATCCTTTTTCAGCTTGAGTTCAACTTCAACATCTTGCAAAGGCAAACCATACATAGTAAGATGAACAGAAACAAAACCAAGGTTTTTGTAAAACAAAAGCCTATCCTTCCAACTGCTAAAAAACTCTATTTCAGAACCTTTACCCCAACGCTCGTTAACATTTTCCAAAGTCTCTACTATATTACTGTCAAACTCGCCGATTATCTCAATCCTGCTTGCACCAAAAGCCCTCGCGACAAGACAACAGTGGCTAGTTACCCTAAAATCCCTTACATGCCTATGCCCATACCTCAAAACAACTAAAGCCATGAACAAAAACCACGAAGAAGGTATTTTTACACTTTCGTTGAATAATAAATACAACCATGATAAGCATACACTATTTCAGAGAAAATAAACAAAAAATAAAACAAAACCTGGAAAAAAGAAAGGACTTTGAAAAATTGGAATGGGTAGAAGAAATAACAGAACTGGACACAAAATACCTAAAAGAACTCCAAGAAACAGAAAAGCTAAGAATGAAAAGAAATGCATTGGCAAAAGAAATAGACAAACTCATAGCAGAAAAAAAAGACTTCAAACAAAAAGTCAAAGAAGCAAAAGAACTGCCGGGAAAAATCAAAGAA
>JBBISX010000053.1:3409-5582 GCA_037441005.1 Candidatus Iainarchaeum sp. | reverse complement strand
AGGCAAATTGCTCCGGAGCTATTTGAAAATTAGTTAATGGGTTTTTTACGTGGTAATCGAGTACGTAATTTCAAATATTCGTTAACAAAAAGCCCATAAAAAGTAGAAAAGTTTTGTTTAGCTAAGTCGCTCTCTAAACCATCAACTATAGTTTTTAATGAATCCGAAATTTTTTCATAAGGCAAAGGCTTACCGGACTTTTCTAACGTTTCAAGAAACCACTTAATAAAAACAGGTTTAAATTTCGAAAAAACAGAATGTAAGTGAGAGCTAGAAAGAGTACTAATGGTAAAGTCGTTCCCTGTAAAAGCTAAAAGTGCTTTTTCATAAGCACTTTCTGGTAATTTACTTGGTTTACGGAATGAAGGAGGTCTTACTAGAGTTAAAGGACTAGTCCTAACTTTTCTAACTTTAGGTTTTGCCATTTTAAACAATACAACAAATAATTATAAAAAGACTTTTGAAAACGCAACAAAAACAAAAACTAATAAAAGCTTAAAACTGCTTAAGCAGTTAGTTTTCCAAAAAAAACAAGAAAAAAACTGATTTAAGGGACTTAAAAGCCGTAAAAAGACAAGCCATTACATTTATTGTTAGGGCTCATAATGCAACACAGCAAAGCCCCGGCTAAAAATATAAAAAACTGACAAAAATCAAAGCCGAAAAGCCAAAGATAATAAAGCACAATTCTAAAAGAAGCTAAAATTTTGCTCGAAACTTCGACTAAACCAAGTCGGAAAGCAACAAAGACTTAAGACGACTTAAAACAGTTAGGCTTCAAGATAAAAAGTTTTTAGTTTTCATTCACCAATCAATTTACAGGCAAGGCAGTAAGCTTTTTCAAATAGAAGGATTTAAATATTAGAAAATCCTATGAATTAAAAAATTGCAAACTTTTTTCTACGAAAGGGAGGAGAAAAAATGGTAAAAGGAAATAAAGGCCAATCGGCGTTAGAATACCTAATGACATATGGTTGGGCACTAATAGTCATAGTAGTAGTAATAGCTGCATTGGTGGTACTTGTTCCTAAGCCGCCTGCAAGCTGCACGGGATTCCAAAAGCTACTAATAACCAACCAAAACCTGACAACTAACGGCCTGCAAATAACTGTTTTGAACCAAACCGGCAGGTCATTGTCAAGCGTTGACTTCACATCAGATTTCGGATCCCAAGGAACAGACACCAATACAGGAAACACTTTCAGTGTTGGAGAAACCAAAACCATCACCTTTGACACTGCGTTGACAGGGCAAGTCAAAGCTGACTTAACAGTAACTTATAACGATGGTGAATTAACGAAAACCGAAAGTGGAAGCTGCACAGGCTCCTTGTAAAATTAAAAAGTTTTTCCGGAGCCTTTGGTTCTGGAAAAACTCTATTTTTTATTTTAAAAAAAACTATTTTTTGAGACTGAAAAAACAACAAAAAAGGCAACATGTCCGAGAAAGTCTAAACAATTCTACTACGGCAAAAGTTGAAAAGAAAAAAGTACAAAAGCCAAATTAAGCATTTTTTTGGTAAATTACACCAATGCCAAAAGTCTTGCTGTGAAAAAGTAAAATTTGACTTTACAAAATTAAACTTTATAAAAATGACATTAGGTACAGGGCGTGTTTTTTAGATAAGTATAAAAAAACAAATTCTTTTTATTGAGTGTATGAAAATGAAAAGAAAAAAGAGAAAAGCCTTGAAAAAAAAAGCAAAAAAAACAAAAGTAAAAGCGCCTGTCCGAAAGGTTGAAAAAGCAGAGGAAAAACAGAACATTGAACAAAAAAAACAAGAAGTAGAAGTAAAAGAGGAAGAAAATAAGACTAGTTTTGAAAAGTCTTTGAAAGTCCTCAAAACAGGCAAGCCTTTAACTGAAAAATCTTCCGAAGAAATAGACAAGGAGCTGGCTTTAAAGAAAATGACTATTGAAAACCTAAAGAGAGAATTAGGGCTTATTACTGAGAAAACTCAAGAAAAAAAAGAAGTGCAGAAGGAACAACCTGAAGAAAAAAAACAAAAAGAAGAGAATAGAGTTTTTTTGGAAAAGGTGGAAAAAATAGAAACTGATTTTGACAGGATAATTGGTTTTTTAGAGACCAAAGAGAAAGCAAATTTTTCTTCAATAGCAAAAGAATTAGGCATAGATTGGAAAAAAGTTGATGAGTTTTGTAATATATTGAAGGA
>JBBISX010000053.1:0-3399 GCA_037441005.1 Candidatus Iainarchaeum sp. | reverse complement strand
CCAATTCGTCCGAATTGGCAAGGTTGAAATAATATATCCGCCTTTTGGCGAACCTATCTGCACCCTGTTGAAATTTGAAAGTAAAAAATAGAGAGTCGTTCAAGGAGAATAAGGTCTTGAAGAACTAAGTTTGCTTTTTTGGCATTCAAAATAGGATAAAGTGTAAAAACCGAAATCTCCTAAAGTCTTAGGGCCTTATTCTAAAAACAGGGTTACAAACAATAGGGCGGCATCAAATAAAATTTGTGAATTTTTTGAAATTGCAACAGACTGTTATTTAATCAATAAGAATAAAAGCAACTAAAACGTTATTTCATCTGATGACTGACACGTTGATAAAAGAGTACTATATAGAGGAAGACAATGTCAAGATTCCTATAAAAATAATCATGAGGGATAAGGACTTTACGAAGACTTATTTGCTTGAATTGCCGGAATTCGGAGAGGGAACAAAGGCTTTGATAGAGAGCACAAAGCATGCTATAATAATGGATTCGGGAGTGAACGCTGAAAAAATGCTTGACCCTAAATCAGTTTTTGAGATAAGGGCGCAGTTCCTTGCTTCAGCAAAAAAAATACTGAATGAAGAACTGCCTAGGCTTGAAGAAAGGGACAGAGAAATGCTTTCGCTAATTTTGTTGAACGACATGTTTGGGCTTGGCAAAATTGATTTTTTGCTGCTTGATTCAAACCTTGAAGAAATAGTCGTGAATAATTCGGAAGAGCCTGCGTGGGTCTATCATAAAGAATTTGGTTGGCTCAGAACAAACGTTTATTTTTATTCAGAGGAGCAGATTCAGAATTACGCTAACATAATAGCGAGAAGAGGCGGAAAACAGATAACCACGCTTACTCCTTTGCTTGACACGCATCTTGTGACAGGGGACAGGGCAAATGCAACGCTTTTTCCTATAAGCGGGAAAGGCAACACGATAACTATAAGAAGGTTCAGAAGGGACCCTTGGACTGTAACAGACTTTATAAAAAACAGGACTGCGACAAGCGAAGTAATGGCTTTGGTTTGGACTTGCATACAATACGAATTGAACATGATACTTTCTGGTGGAACAGCCTCTGGAAAAACAAGTTTTATGAATGTATGCCTGCCTTTCATACAGCCTAACCATAGGGTAATAACAATAGAAGACACTAGGGAGTTAATGCTTCCTGACTTTTTGCATTGGGTTCCTATGACGACAAGAGAACCCAACGCGGAAGGCAAGGGCGAAGTGGGAATGCTTGATTTGCTTGTCAACAGTTTGAGGCAGAGGCCTGACAGGATAATAGTTGGAGAAACGAGAAGGCAAAGGGAAGCGGAGGTAATGTTTGAGGCAATGCATACTGGGCATAGTGTTTACACTACATTCCACGCCAATACTGCTGAAGAAACGATAAGGAGAATGGTTAATCCGCCTATAAGCATACCTCCTACTGTACTTGATTCAGTGCATTTGAACGTAGTTATGTTCAGAAACAGAAGACTTGGGGTAAGAAGAATTTTACAAGTAGCAGAGTTCGTGCCTGAGAAAAGAGGCGTTGAAGAGAGCCTCAAGGCAAACACTTTATACAGGTGGCGCGCAATAGATGATACTATTTCAAAAGACTCAGAAAGCATAAGGCTTTACGACGAACTTTCTTTACATACAGGGCTTACTTATGACGAGATAGAACAAGACCTAAGAGACAAAAAAATCATTTTGGAATGGCTGGTGAACCAAAACATAAGTGACATAAACGAAATAGGAAAAGTCATGGCTCACTATTATCTTGACCAAGAAAGCGTAGTAAGGCTTGCAAAAAGAAACGAGAGGCCTGATTTCTTATGAAAGTGAGCATACCTTTTTTGCCTTTGCCTTTGGCTGAAATGATAAAAATATCAAAAAGGTTTATTGGTTTAGGAAACTTTACGATAAAGTTTTTCCCTTACTTGAAGAATGACTTGAAAATAGCAGGCTTGAATGTCAGTCCTGAAATCTATGGAACAATAATCGCGGTTGTGTTTGTGATTTATGCAGTGCTTGGTGCACTAGTCAGTTATATATTTGCCGGGCGTTTTGCGCCGGAAATTTCAATACAGGCTTTTTTTGTAGGGGGTTTTTTGGCTGGGCTGATGACCAGCATGCAGGTAGCTCTTTATCCAAAAATCCTGATCAAAAAGAAAGTAAGGGACATAGAAAGAAATCTCATATTTGGTTTAAGGACTATCTTGGTTGAAATAAAAGCAGGAGTAACTCTTTTTGATGCAATAGGCATAGTTGCAAAAGAACAAAGCGGTGAGTTAAGCAATGCTTTTGAAAAAACCATAACAAAAATCCAGACTGGGACTTATCAGAATCAGGCTCTTGAAGAGTTGGCTGAGAACACCCCCTCTATTTACTTTAAGAGGTCTATTTGGCAACTGGTCAATGGGCTTAAGTCAGGGGGCGATGTAGGAAATGTAATGCAATCCTTAGTGGATTTGCTTACTAAAGAAAAGTCAAATCAAGTAAAAAAGTATGGCAATACCCTAAAGATACTTTCTCTTGTTTACATGATGCTTGGAGTGATAATACCTGCTTTGGGCCTTACATTCTTAATAGTTCTATCAACAATGCCGAATTCAATAGTCAACGAACAGATTTTTTACATAATGCTTATTTTCATTTCAGTTGGCCAATTCATGTTCATGGGGGTAATAAAGTCCGCAAGGCCTGCACTTTTGGGTGATTGAATGTACGAAAGGTTTGCTTTTTTCGTGCCTGAAAAAATAGTAAAAGAATTTGAAAAACAATTAAGGTACAATGGAAAAACGCCAAAAGCAAAGAACTATGTTGGAATGCTCGTGTTCTATTCTTTCTTTTTGGCTTTAATTTTAGGGGCTTTAGCTTATTTCATGAACCAAAACTTTATTTACGGACTTTTGCTTGGGGTTTTTGGGCCTACAGGAATAACTTATGTGATGCTAAAGCTTAACGGGGAATCAAGAGGCAAGGCTGTTGAAAAAATACTGCCTGATGCTTTACAGCTAATAGCATCAAACATGAAAAGCGGCATGACTACTGAAAGAGCAATATTTGTTGCAGCGAGGCCTGAATTCGGTCCTCTGCAAAAAGAACTACTTACTGCAAGCAAACTAATAGCTGCTGGCGAAACAGTTGAAAATGCGCTCAAAAACATGGCTTATTCCATAAACTCGCAGGTATTGGAAAAGATAGTTTGGCTTATTTCACAGGGAATAAAAAGCGGCGCACAAATGGCTGACTTGCTGTTTCAAATGTCTGAAGACTTGAAGAACGAACAGGCAATAAAAGACGAAATAGACTCAAACATATCCATTTACATAATAATAATCATTTTTGCAGCTGCTATAGGAGCCCCAGTGCTCTTTGGACTAAGCACTTTGGTAGTTCAAGTCATGAC
>JBBISX010000052.1:0-5720 GCA_037441005.1 Candidatus Iainarchaeum sp. | reverse complement strand
TTTGACTGTATTGCAGGCATACCGTTTGCGGCAATAGCGATTGCAACAGCAGTGAGCTTGGAAGGAAACCACAGGGCAATTTTTCCAAGAAAAGATGTAAAAGATTACGGGACAAAAGCCATGGTTGAAGGAAAATTCAACGCTGGAGAAACCGTGCTGGTCATAGATGACCTTATAACAACAGGGCAAAGCAAGTTTGAAGCAATAGCGCCTTTAGAAAAGCAGGGGCTTAAAGTAAAAGACATATTGGTTATTATAGACAGGGAACAAGGTGGAAACGAAGAGCTTGCAAAAAACGGCATAAAACTGCACAGCATATTCAAGGTAAGCGAATTGATAGAAATTTTGTACAAGCACGGAAAAATAGATGAGGCGCATTATGAAACAGTAAAAAAATATTTTAAGGAAGGTAAAAACGATGCATGAAACAACCATAAAAATCCCAAAAAGCATTGTCCCTTCTTGCGACTTCGACAGCCTGAAAGAGCTCGAGGTTCTGATAAAAGAAACAAATGGCTTAAAGCTCGTCGGGGCTTATAAAATAGGCTTTGAATTGGCTCTTAACTTTGGACTGCCGAAAGTTGTTGAAACATGCAAAAAATACACGGCTAAACCAATAATATATGACCACCAAAAAGCAGGCACAGACGTGCCTTTTACTGGAGAAAAATTTGCAAGAGCATGTGCAAAGGCAAAAGTTGACGCTGTAATAATTTTTCCTCAATCAGGTCCTGAAACAGAAGCAGAGTGGATCAAAGCTGCAAAAAAAGAAAATTTGAAAGTAATAGTTGGCGGAGAAATGACCCATAAAGCTTACTTGGAAAGCGAAGGCGGATTCATAAAAGATTCTGCGCCTGAAGAAATGTACAAGATAGCTGCTATGAACGGTGTGCCGGAATTTGTTTTTCCAGGAAACAAGCCTGACAAAATAATGAAATATAGGCAAATGCTTGAAGGCATGAAAATAGAGCCTGTAATATACTCGCCTGGGCTGATAAGCCAAGGCGGTAAAATTTCAGAGTCTGGAAAAGCCGCTGGAAAAAATTGGCACGCAATAGTAGGCAGAGCTTTGTATGAAGCAAATGACATAAGGAAAACAGCTTTGGAGATTTGTGCGGAACTCAAGAAAAGCCTTTGAAAAGGCATTTAATTTGTTTTACAAAAAAATAGTTTTATGGAATTGTCAAAAAGATTGCAGGGATTGATGGTAAAATACAGGTTCAGGCCTGATAAAAAACTTGGGCAACACTTTTGCATAAACAAAAACCTTCTTGAAAAAATTGTTGATGAAGCAGAACTTGAGAAAAAAGACGAAGTAGTTGAAATAGGGCCTGGCACTGGTTTTCTGACAGAATTGATGCTGAAGAAGTGCAAAGTAATAGGGGTTGAAAAAGACAGGGTTCTTGCGGAACTGCTTGAAAAAGAATTCAACAATAGAAAAAACTTTGAGCTTGTGAAAGGAGATTATTTAAAACAGGAAGTAAGAGGAAACAAAATAGTTGCCCTGCCACCATACAACATTTCTGACGATATTATGGAAAAAATATTTGAGAAAAAGCCGGAGCTTTGCGCTCTCGTATTCCAAAAAGAGTTTGTCGAGAAAGTCGCCGCTAGCCCGGGCTTTACAGACTACTCTCATATTTCAGTAATAGCCTCAGTACTTTTTGAAATAAAAGTGCCTGTGAAAAGCATAAGCCCTGACTCGTTTTATCCCAAACCAGAGGCGTATTCTGCTTTGCTTGTGCTAAAGCAAAAGAAAAAAGCCAATGTTGACATGAAAAAATTTTCAGTTTTTTTAAAGCAAATTTTCAGGTTCAAAAATAAAAATCTGAGAAATGCGTTGCAATACTCAAAAATTGACTGCAACATAACTAAGGGCGGGGTTGAAAACCTTAACGAAAAGGTTAATCTCATAAGCCCTGAAAAATACGTTGAAATTTTCAAGAAAATTTTTCAAGAATGATTTTTTCGAATTCTATAATATCCAAAGAGTTTGCCAATTCATATGCGGCTTCAAGCTTTCTCTCGTTTTCTGAAAATATTTCAAAGAGGCAGTCTTTTTCTTTTACCTTTGTTCCTGTTTCAATGTTGAGCAAAACCCCTGAAAGCTTTGAAGTTGGTGCTCCTGCAACTCTTGCAATTTTGTTCAACAAGCTTACATTGATTGACCTTACTTCTCCTTCTGTTTTTGAATACATTTTTTTGCTGAAAGGGGCCAAAGGTATTTCTTCTGAGGAAAATACTTTGCCGTTTTGTGCTGATATTATTTGGCGCATTTTTTCAAGCGCCTTTCCTGATTTCAATATTTCTAAAGCCATTTCGTAACCTTTTCCTTTTTGTGCTCCTCCAGCAAGTTCCAGCAAAGCACCTGAAAGCTCAACTGATTTTTGAGCCAAGTTGTCAAAAACCTTGCCTTCAAGGATTTTAAGCGCGTGTTTTGCTTCAAGGGCAGGCCCAAAGGCAGGGCCGCTTGGTTCAAATCCATTTGTAAGCAACACTTCCACTTTCATGTTAAGCTTCTTTCCAACTTCAACAAACTTTAAAGCCATTTGCTCCGCTTTTTCTTTTGACTTCACTTTTGCGTAAGGACCTATCGGTATGTCTATCACAACAAACTTTGCGCCAACGCTGGCTTTTTTTGCCATGACGCTTGCAATGACTTGCCCTTCAGGGTCCAAAGAGAGGGGATATTCTATTTTTATTATCTTGTCATCAGCGGGTGCAAGTTCTACAGCGCCGCCCCATGCTATGCAACCGCCTGTTTTTGCAACTACTTCTTTTATCTGCTCAAGCGATAAAGAAACTTCAGCAAGGACTTCCATTGCATCAGCGGTCCCAGCGGAAGAGGTTATTGACCTTGAAGAAGTTTTCGGGATCAAATAACCTGCTGATGCAACTATAGGCACTATTATCATTGTTGCCCTGCCGTTCAGGCCCCCAACAGAATGCTTGTCAACCACCTTGTTTTTGCCGAAATCTATTATTTTGCCGTTTTCTATCAGGGCTTTGGTCATGCTTACTGTTTCGTCAAGGTCAAAGCCATTCACATAAACAGCAGAAACAAAAGCCGCTATCTCTATTTCGCTCAAACTGTTATCTGCGATATCTGAAACTATCCTGCTTATTTCTTCATGAGTCAGTTTCTTGTTATCCATTTTCTTTTTTATGAACTCGGAACTTTTAGGCTTTGTTGTTACGCTGACCTTTATAGGCGAATTCTCTTTTACGCCGAGAATTTTTTCAATGTCTGTGAATATGCCTATTTCATTCTCGGCTATTATTGAATCGGTGACATCAACAACCACTTTTATTGAAATGTTGTTCTCTGGGTTAAGCAACTGCACCCTGTCGTTTGGCAAAACCCCTAATTCCTTGGCATCAGCAACGTTCAAAATAGCAATAAGCCTGCTTGTCTTGAGGTCAATAAGCCTTGCCCTCATTGTCTGAACATAGCTAGAAGTCAAGCCGTTTGAAGAGAGATTTTCATCAGCCATCTATAAAATAACAAATTTGGTTTAAAAAATCTAACGCACTGTCAGGGTTGCACAGGCCATTTTTGTAAATCGGTTTCTTCTGTTTGACCCGCTGTTTAAGGTCTTCAAATCTCTAATTACTTGTTCTAATGGTTTTTAATGTTTGTTTTTCAGGTCGTTTGAGTTTCAAAACCTTTTTTTATGAAAAAAGCGTTTCTCGTGCACTGGCGGTCTTGTAAAAAAGTAAAACTTTTCTTCTTCGCTTTGCAATTCTTCAATAATTCTGCGCTTTATACAAACCAATGGGTCTATGCCTGAAACTCTTTGCTTTAGGTCTGCGAAAGACAAGAAAAGGCTTTTTTGTCTCTCTGAAAGTATTTCCGACAAATGCTTCTTTCCCAAACCAGGCAAAAGCTCAAGCTGGTGTCTCTTTAGGCTTATTGCAGTTGATTTGTTGAAAAATCCGACGAAAAAGTTTTCTCTCTCTAAAATAATTTTTTCGATTGCAGGGTCCAATTCGTTTATTGCGTTGTTTGTCAGGCTCTTGTAATTGATGCGCCTTTTTATGAAATCAACCTTGTCTCTTTCGTCCTTGCCTATGTAAACTTCTTCTTGCGGCTTAAGCTCTACGTTTTCCTTTGGCACTACCTCAAGCAAGGTAAAAAAGGCTTTTCCCAAAACTATGCAAATTGGTTCTGATTTATAATCAGTACTCCTGCCTTTTGGCAAAAAATCCAAAACTAATGCATAGTCTTCTGCCTTCATGGAAACCACCTAAAAAAAGAAATAGATTATTTAATGTACTTCGAGACTACCTCCACTACCTGCTTAAGAGACTCTTCACTTATAGAGCCTTGCTTGGGGTTTATCAACCTCGCGGTCTCTATATCAGGAGGGAGTATATCCAATACCTTGCAAATAAAATCTTCATCCAAGCCTTGTATTTCCGAAAGCTCTTTTTTCAGCTTTTCGCCTTTTGACTCTGTCAATTTGCAAAACTTTTTAGCATATTCTAATGATTGTGCCTGTTCGTACCTTAATTCGCCGTTCTTCGCCATTTCGCTTAAAATATTCTTGACCTCGTAAAGAGGCAAAGGCTTTGAAGAAATGAGTTTTTTTCCTATCATTGAGAAACACCACTGACAACAGCTTGTTTGCTTGCAGAAACGCAATTTGAAAGCCTCAAATGCGCCGGACCGCAAAGCACTGACATGGTTTTGCCGAGTTTTTTAACCTCAACAAAATAACAGTTTCCTTGTCGTCCTTTTACTTGCCCTGTCAAACCATCATAACGCCTATGAGGCATGCCAGAGTAGACAGAATAATCTATTTTAATATCAACATAATCGCCTACCTTATAAGGGAAAAGTATTTTGTTAGGCGTGACTTTTGGGCCTTTTCTTTTTGCCCTTGTCTTGGCTCTTATTCCTTTTGCTTTTTTATTAGCCATAAAAACCACTAACCAAAGCACTGTTCTTTTTATTATAAAATTCCTTCAAAAACATTTAAAAATAAGAGTGGCAAAAAACAAAAGACTAAAAAGACAAAAAAAACCTAAAAGCACAAAAAAAACCAAAATTAAGCCCAAATTAAAGGCAACTAACAAAAAAAACTTTTTGATGGGGTGAAATAGACTTTTTTGGCATAAAAATTAGTTTCTTTGGTTTTTCTGCTACCAAACCTTTTTTCGTATTTTTCTTGTTTTTTTAACTCTGCGAAACTTTTTAGAAAAACAAGTAAACCATGGCAATGCCTATGTCCAATATGCCGGCTATTATGAAAACGTTTCCCAACCTGCCTATCCAACTGCTGTATTTTCTTAAAATGAAAAAAAATACTCCCAAAAGAAACCACGCAAGGCCTATGACCAAAAGCGGCGGCAAGGAAAAATTCAAAAGAGCTGCAATAGCTTTTTGGTTGTTGTAAGATTCTATGCCTAAATAAACGCCAAAAAATACTACTATAAAAGAAATTATTGGCGAAAAAACAAGGTTGAGCAGAGAAAACTCTTTCAATATGCCAAACATGTTGGTAATAGATGTCTGCAAACATATAAGTTATTAACCTTTTTAGGGAAGCCGAGCCAAACAAACCAAAAACAAAAAAAATCGACAAAAACTTTGAAAAAAAACAAAAGACCAAAAAAAACACAAAGACAAAACAAACAAAAAAAAAAAAAAAAAAAAAAAAACAAACAAAAAAAAAAAAAAAAAAAAAAAAAAAAAAAAAAAAAAAAAAAAAAAAAAA
>JBBISX010000051.1:0-5736 GCA_037441005.1 Candidatus Iainarchaeum sp. | reverse complement strand
AATAAGCGGTTTTTCAATTTTTTTAAATTCTTTTATTGTTCAGCAAATTAACCCTTTTCACTTGACTTTTATCAGGAATTCAGTAGTAGCAATTCTTTTGTTGCTCTTTCTCTTGTTGATAGGCGCTGCTGCCAAAACCAAAAAAATGTCTTTTCAAGGCTTTACTGAAGCTCTTGGGAAACTGGCTTTGATAGGGCTGATTGGAGGCAGTATCCCTTTTCTTCTTTTCTTCTATGCTTTAAAGTCAGTTCCAGCAGTTTCCGCAGGTTTTATTCATAAAACCTTGTTTCTTTACGTTGCTTTATTGAGCTTCTTTTTTTTGAAGGAAAGGCTTTCAAAAGGGTTTTTGGCTGGAGCCTTGCTTATTTTTATTGGCAATTTTTTGCTATTTTCAGGAGAGCTGTCTCTTGAGTTTCCATTTTTGCTTATCTTCTTTGCAACCTTGCTTTGGGCCATAGAGAATGTTATTTCAAAGAGCGTGATTTCAGAGCACATTTTGTCAGACAACAACGAGGTCAACAGTACTTTGGTTGCTTTTGGAAGAATGTTTTTTGGAAGCGTCTTTATATTCATAATACTTGCAGTTTCCGGCAACCTGGACATTGGGCCGATAACTATAGAGCAATGGCAAGGAATCTTGGCTACTTCTGTGCTTCTTTTCATTTATGTCCTGACTTATTATGGAAGCCTTGAGTACTTGCCTGTTTCAAAAGCAGCCGCAATACTGATGCTTGCACAGCCTATTACAGCAGCCTTGTCTTTCGTCTTCCTTTCAAAGACTTTCAATTTACAACAATTACTTGGCTTTGGGCTTATCATGTTAGGGGTCGCCATGGTGATAGGAGTTTCTTTTTTCCTCCAAAAAATTCCTTTCAGGGGATCGGTGCTTGAGACAAAGCGAAGTTGAAGGGCTTAAATTGTTGTGCAAGTATTCAGGAATACCTAACAAGCTTGGTTATTGTGGAAAAGAAAATTCTTTTTTGATTTTTGAGTCTTTTCTCAGGAATCCTAATCAAAACAAGGCTGCGAAAATAAAAAAAATAGCGAGTTCTTTTGTCGGCCTTTGGCCTTACTTGAAGCTGATATCGGAAGCAAATGGCTTGAGTGAGTTTGACGAGGATGTGATAAGGGCTTATTGGATTGGCAATAAACTTCTTGGCAATATTGGCATGCAAGACATCAGGGAGATGATTTTGAAGGACTTCACTAAGCCTGGGCTTTTGCCTTTTGAAATTGCAGAGGAAAAGGCTTTGAAAATAAATTCTAAAGTTTTTCCCAGCCATTCTTTTCATGTCCTTTACATAAACTTTGTTACGAAAAAAGTCAAGCCAATACTTGCAAATCTTGACAGTTGCCTTATAAAGCCAGCAGAAAAAAAAGGCGATTATTTTGATACTTGGCGCTTATCTCTAAATAATGGAAGGCTTGAAATGAAAAAGAGCAAAATTGTTTTTGATTCTTATGAAAAAGGCCCTATTTTTTCAACTCATTGGCAAAGTATAGTTGAAGAAATAACAAAGGCTGAAGAGAAAAACTTGAAAAAGTATACTACTAAAAATATAGAGCTTGCCAATTCTAAACTGATTTTTTCCATGCATTAACAGACGCTTTTGCATTTTCTTTGCTCATTTTTTCAACAGCAACTCCTTGTTGAACCAGAACCCAGTCTCCTTTTTTCGCTTTAGCCAAGTTGTAGGCTTCTATTTTCTTTTTTCCAAGAGATATTACTGCTACTTTTCCGTTTTCTTTCAAATTAGAAACTTTTGCAGGCGAAGCTAAGCACATAATTAGTAAAACAGCGTTAGTGCTAAAAAAACTTTTTGGTTGGTTATCAATTGGTTTTTCGGCAGTGCCGATTTTCAGCTTTCAAGTACCTTCTTTCCAAGTTGAAACATACTTTTCCTGTTCTTTTGTCATTGTGTCTATTTTTATTCCCATTGCATTCAATTGAAGCTTTGCTATTTCTTTATCTATTTCTTTTGGAAGCACATGCAATCCCGGCTTGAGCCTATTTTTCACTCCATATTCTATTGCTAAAGCTTGTCCACAAAAACTCAAAGCCATGACTGTTGAAGGATGACCCTCTGCAGAGCCTAAATTAACGAGCCTTCCCTCTGCGCACAAATAAATTTTTTTGCCATTTTTTAATTCGTATTCGTCAAGCTGCCACCTTATACGCTTTTTACCAACCGACAATTCTTCCAAGCCTTTAACATCTATCTCTATATCAAAGTGCCCTGCGTTAGCCAATATTGCCTTATTCTTTATTTTATCAAAATGTTTTTTTGCTATCGCGTGTTTGTTGCCTGTTATAGTAATAAACACATCGCCAATAGGAAGAGCGTCTTCCAAAGGCATTACTTGATAGCCGTCCATTCTTGCTTGAAGAGCTTTTATTGGCTCGACCTCGGTTACAATAACATCACTGCCAAGCCCTTTTGCCCTCAAAGCAACGCCTTTCCCGCAATTTCCATATCCAATCACCACGACTGTTTTTCCTGCAAACAAAATGTTTGTTGACCTTAGGATTCCGTCAATGGTGCTTTGTCCAGTACCGTAATAGTTGTCAAACAAGTGTTTCGTTTCATTGTCATTAACAGCTATCACTGGATACTTTAATGCCCCGTCCTTTTCCATTGCCTTAAGCCTTATTACTCCCGTAGTAGTTTCTTCAGTGCCTACTTTTATGCTCTTTATCAACTCAGGCCTTTTTGTATGTATCCTTGTGACAAGGTCAAGGCCGTCGTCTATTGTGATGGTAGGCTTTAAATCAAGTACCCTGTCAAGATACTTATAATACTCGTCCTTTGTCTCGCCTTTTTTTGCAAAAACCTCTATGCCTTCTGAAGCCAAAGCGGCAGCGACATCATCCTGGGTACTCAATGGATTACAACTTGTCAGAGCAACCTTTGCCCCGGCAGCAACAAGGGTTTTCACAAGCATGGCTGTTTCTTTCGTAACATGCAAAGCTATTCCAATCCTTTCATTCTTCAACGGCTTTTCTTTTTCAAACCTTTTCCTGACTTCCAACAAAGCCCCCATCTGCGATTCAGCCCAAGCTATGTTCATTTTTCCCTGTTCAGAAAGTCCAGTGTCTTTTACCTCAAAAGCCATTAGAATCACTTCAAATAACGACTATAAAAAAACCATAAATAAATAATAAAAAAGAAACTGTCATAGAAAAGCCCTGAACGCCCTTATAATTCTTTATAATTGTTTCCATCGTGAGGTTTTTAGGATTACAATGAATTTGATTCTCTTGGGCCCGCCGGGGACAGGAAAAGGCACTATTGCAAAGTTCATAGAAAAAAGGTTTAATTATACGCACGTTTCAACAGGAGACCTGCTTAGAGAAGAGGTGGCTTCAGAAACATCACTAGGGAAAAAAATAGCGCCTATAATTGCTTCAGGAAAACTAGTTGAAGACGAAATAGAGGAAAAAATAGTGATTGAAAAAATCTCAAAACTCAAAAAAAATTTTGTGTTGGATGGCTTTCCAAGAAACATAACCCAAGGAGAACACCTTGATCATCTTCTGAACGAACTCGGAATAAAAATAGACGCGGTCCTTGAAATAGATTCCAGCGAAGACATAATAATCAAAAGGCTTTCAGCAAGAAGACAATGCACAAAATGCAAGAGAATCTACGGCCTTGATGTGCCTTCAAAAGAAGAAGGCATTTGCGATGACTGCCACTCAAAAACAATTTTAAGAGAAGACGACAAGCCTGAAGTGGTTAAAAAAAGGCTCAAGCTGTACAATGAAACAACAAAGCCTTTAGTGGATTTCTACAAAAAGAAAAAAATACTGGTAAAAATAGACGGCAACAGGCAATTGCAACAAATATTTGATGAAATAGAAAAACTTTTGCAAAAAATGGAATCAGACAGGTGATAAGAATTACAGAAGCTGTAGTCTTCGGAACCATAGCAATAGACGACATAAAGACGCCTTTTGGAAAAGCCGACTCTGTTCCGGGAGGATCGGCATTGTATGCATCTCTTGCATGCTCCTTATTTTCACGAACCGGAATAATAAGTGTTATAGGAGAAGACTTTCCACACCAAGAAAAAAAAATTCTTGAAAACAAAAAAATAAGCCTTGAAGGGCTGGAAACAAGAAAAGGAAAAACTTTTCACTGGTCGGGCTCCTACGGGTTTGACATAAATAATGCAATAACCTTGACAACCGACCTGAATGTCATAAAAGATTATTCTCCAAAAGTCCCGGAAAAATACAAAGAGGCTGATTTCGTGTTTTTGGCCAACATGGATCCAGAGCTTCAACTAAAAGTCCTTTCCCAATTCAAAAAGAAACCAAAGCTAATAGTCTCGGACACCATGAATTTATGGATTTCACAAAAAAAAGACAAAGTGCTTGAAGTGATAAGAAAATCTGACATAGCCTTGATGAACGACGCAGAAGCAAGACAACTTTTTGAAACAAACAACCTTAAAACTGCTGCCAAAAAAATTTTAGAATTAGATTCTGAAATAGCAGTTATAAAAAAAGGAGAACATGGCTGCGTGGCTTTCACCAAAAACACTTATTTTTCTTGTCCCGGCTATCCACTGGAAAACGTTGTTGATCCTACCGGCTCGGGAGACTGCTTCGGTGGAGCCCTGACAGGATATCTGGCAAAAACAAAAGACTTTTCTGAAAAAAACATTCGCAAAGCAATCGTGTATGGTTCTTGCGTAGCATCTTTCAACGCAGAAGGTTTCTCAACAGAAAAACTCAAAAAAATAACAATGAAAGACATAAAAAAAAGGTATAATGAATTCTCAGATTTTGTAAAGTTTTGATTTACAAGAAAAGCCCAAAGCCTGCCATTATTTCATTTTATCTGAAAGCCTTTTTCTCCAACAGGTTTTTTTAGTACTGATTTTATTTC
The DNA here is from genome assembly GCA_037441005.1 of Candidatus Iainarchaeum sp. Classification (GTDB taxonomy): domain Archaea; phylum Iainarchaeota; class Iainarchaeia; order Iainarchaeales; family Iainarchaeaceae; genus CABMIU01. The sequence goes on along the minus strand of JBBISX010000051.1, from coordinate 841 downwards.
GTCCACTCTTGCAAGAAACGGTCCTTTTTTAAGTTCATTTAAAAGATTTTCTAGCTTTTCAACCGGGCCTTCCGCTATCACTTCAACGCTCCCATCAGCATTATTTTTAGCGTAACCTTTCAAACCAAGGCTTTCTGCCTTTGACTTGACAAAAAGCCTGTATCCTATGCCTTGAACCCTGCCTTTTACTACTGCTTCAAGCCTTGAATTTTTATTTGACACTTACGATTGCCTCTTTAGTAAACTTTGAATCTGAAATAATAGCTTCTGCCACTATTACATAGCTCCCCGGCAAAATTTGTTTTACAGGGTTTATTACGAAAGCTATTTCCCTTGAAGTCCCGTCGGAAAGGTAATTTATATTACCTTGAAATTGTGGGTTCAGAGGAAAAATATCAAACTCTGTTTTTTCTTTCGCATAAATTCTCAACGGTATATTCTCAAGGTCCTTACCTGTATTGTTCGTTACTTTTACAAAAACCCTGGTGCTCTCCCCTGCATTTATCTGATTTCTTTCAAACTTTATTTCAACCGGGTTTTCTGGCTTATTCACGATTTGATAAAACAAAAAAACAACCAGCAAAGCCAAGGCTATAATGCCTACAGCAAGCAAGTATTTCTTATAATTGTCTAATTCTATGCTTTTGTCATAAATTCCCATGCAAAAAATAAATAGTCGGAATATTTTAAATTAATTGGTTTGCGAAATTATAAGAATCCAAATAAAAACAAGAAAACAAATGCAACGAGCCAATGCGTCAAACAAATACTTAAAACTCTTTAAGTATTCAAAAAAAGCCTTTTTATATTTAAAGAACGATAGCTTATGTATGGGTAAAAA
>JBBISX010000050.1:0-5785 GCA_037441005.1 Candidatus Iainarchaeum sp. | reverse complement strand
TCTTGGTTGCAGAAGTAGGCATGGGTGGGCGCCTTGACGCAACAAACATTCTAAACGGAACAATTTGTGCAATAACAGCCCTGTCTTTAGAACACACGGAGTACTTGGGAAAAACAATACAAAAAATAGCCAAAGAAAAAGCAAGCATAATAAAAAGAGGCTCTTGGGTCGTCACGCTTAAAAAAAACTCTGGCTTTAAAGTAATCAAACAAACTTGCGAAACCAAAAAAGCAAAACTCATTGTCCCTAAATTCAAATTACTAAAAACGACAAGCCAGGGAAACGAAATTCAAATTGAAAGCCCGATTAAAATCAAAGTAAAAGTCCCGCTTTTAGGCAGGCATCAGTGCGACAACGCAGCCACAGCTGTTGCCTGCTGTGAGGCATTAAGAAAAAAAGGTTTCCAAATAACCGATAAAAACATTTACGAAGGAATAGCAACTACAAAATGGCAAGGCAGACTTGAAATTGTAAGAAAAAAACCAACCATTGTTTTTGATGTTGCACACAACCAGCAAGGGTGGGACGCCATAGAAAAAAGCACCAAAATTTTCAGCTACAAAAAAGCAATAGTGGTTTTTGGAGTAATGAAAGACAAAAACGTTTCAAAACTCAAAAACTTTTTTGACACAATTAATGCAGAACCTTATTTTTGTGCGCCTTCACAATCAGAACCTTTAAAAAAATTCTATGAGCCTGATGCTCTAAGAAAAAAAATAGGTTACGGAAGAGCTTTTACCTCTGTTAAAAAAGCACTCAAAGAAGCCCTTGACAACGCTGACGAAAAAACAATTATCTTAATAACCGGCTCTTTCAGAATATTAAAAGAAGCCTACGAATTCATGAAAATCAAAGTAAAATAATTTTAGTAAAGCTCTCCCAAAAGCCTCATTAAATCACTCTTCGTATGCTTTTTAGGATTTTGCGGCTTATTGACACAAGACTCTGCTATTATTCTGCTAAAATCCTGCGTCTTTACGCCAAAATCCCTTAGCCTTGTCTTGCCGCCAACAGAAGCTATCAAAGAAGTAATTTTTCTTTGGGCTTCTTCAACGCTTTTTGAACCAATTATATTGCACAACGACAAAATTCTTTCAGGCATTGCATCGTAATAAAACTCCAAAAACCAAGGGATAGTGCACGCAACCCCAAAACCATGAGTCAAACCATAATACTTGGTAAAAGCCCTTGAAATAGTGTGAGGCGCGGTTGTCCCTGTTTGGCTGAAAGCCTTCGCGGCTTCCAAAGAAGCAAAAGCCATGTTGTGCCTTGAAAGCCTGTCCGGGTCAAAAACGGCTTTTTCAAGGTTATGGTAAGCAAAATGAATAGCATTTTTAGAATGCCCTAAAGTCTCTTCAAAAGCATTTTTCGCCCAATAACTCTCAATACCCTGAGAAAGAGCATCAAGGCCAGAAGCTGCAGTCACACTTTTTGGACAAGTGGAAGTCAACTCTGGATCAACTATTGCAACATCAGGGTAAAGCAAATCATCAGAAAGAGTTCTCTTAGTATTATTTTTATCTGAAATCACGGCAAACTTAGTAGCCTCGCTACCAGAACCAGAGGCGGTAGGCAAAGCAATAAGAGGAACCTTGGAATTTTCAGAAATATTTTTCTTGCCGAAAAATTGTTTACAAGACTTTATGTTTTTCATTACTGAAACCACTTTAGCAGTGTCTATAGTGCTACCTCCACCAATAGCAATTATGGCATCACAACCTGAATCGTTGAACCTCTTTGCAACGAAGTCAACAAAATCAAAACTAGGGTTCTCCTTGACTCCTACAAAAACCGAATAATTCTTTATTTTCTCCTTTATATCAATAAATTTTGCTGTTGAAACAAAATGACGACCGCATAAAATAAAGGGCTTTTTAAACCCTCTTTCCTCTATTTCACTAAAAAGCTGCTTAAAAGATTTTTCACCAAACAATATTTTCGTAGGCAAAAAATAATTCAAGCCCAATCACCTAAAGTCTTTTGCTGCGACCTCTCAGAACTCTTTTCAATCATTTTATCTATAGTCCTTGACACTCTTTCAAAAGAAAAATCATGCTTTTCACACAAAAAACTTATCAGCTTTTCCTTGTCAGGCTGTGAAAAACTTATTTGCAAGTCTTTATTTATTCGCGGCTCTAAAAAAATCTTTTCTATTTCTAGCCAATCAAAATCCACAGAAATGCCTCCTTTAGACAACACTTCTTCAAATGTCTTGGCGCCCTTCACCAGCTTCAAAGCAGTTTTTACCCCTATTTTCGGGACCTTGTCGTTGAAGTCCGTTCCCAAAAGCATAGCTATCCAAATCAACTGATTTCTTGAAATAGAATTTTCCGCCAAAGTCCTTTCAAGAAGAATTTTTTCAGGCTCAGAATCCACCCAAACATTCCTATTAGGAAGTTTTCGCCTACCTGTAACCGCGATATTCCTGTAAATTACCGGAGCACCGAAAAGCAAAGAATCATAGTCTTGGCTAACCACGCCATCAGCAATTCTGGAAATCACTAGCCAAGACGCCTGAGCTTCTCCTTCGCCCTGCGCTTCAACCACTGGAAAACCCAACGCTTTTACCAATTCCTTAGACTCTTCAATCATTTCAGCATCAAGTTTGAGCGCTCTTGCCCCGAATTTCTTTGCCTCTTCCAAATTTCCTTCTTCCAACGCTTTTTCATGCATTTCAAAAGCCCTTGTCCTTGCCTCGTGCCTCTTTGCCAAAGTCTTAGCCTTGAGCTCTGAAGGCTTGCCGTCAAAAACAAAAAGAGGTTTTATGCCGTATTCATACAAATTCGCAGTCCTGTAAAACAAACCTGCAAGATGCGAAGTGACTTTTCCTTTCGAATCTTTCAAAGGCTGTCCGTCTTCCCCTCTTATGCTTGACAAAAATTGGTAAATTATGTTATGCGAATCTATCGCCAGCTTTTTGTTAAGCAAAGACTTTAACTCTATTTTTTCCCTTGGAACAATATCGCCTATCGGAGAACCCATTCTTACCTAAAAACTATTGTGTTTATGGTAAAATAAATTTTGCTATTAACCCATAAAATACTCTAGATGACTTTTCAGTTGATTAATAAATTAAGTACAACTCAACAAACAAGCAATACAAAAAACCGACAAAAAAAACGAAAGCTAAAATTTACAACAATAGCAGCTAAACCAGAGCAAAAAAAAACAACAAAGGCTTAAGGCTTATGACTCAAGACAAAAGCTTATGACTTGTATCCCCAAACATTTTAACATTTCAAAACAAAAACTTTGCCAATTTCTTATTCACCAACCTAATTTAAAAGCAAAGTAATAAGAAAAACATTCCAAAAAAATAGTAAAATAAAAAAGAAAGTCAAGAAAATACTCATCCTGCTTTCTTCCTGCCTTTCTTTCTCTGCCTTAGCTTTGCAGAACCACATTTCCTGCACTTTTCAGGCTTTGAACCCTTGCCTGACCTATTGCTGGTATTGCACCTCATGCAAATCCAAACACCTTTAAACATCCTATCTGATGCTGCTTTTTGTAATAGCATTAACAATCCCTCTATTTTTCCTACATGCAATTACTTTAAATAAGTTTTAGTTTGGCATAACAATGAAATCGCAAAAAAAACAAGCATGCAAAAAAAATTAAAAAAATTGGAACTATAGTTTGACCCATTTATTAAACTATTTAAGAACTAATATTTATTTTTACCTATGTTAGTAAAATAATTAGACTCTTGTAACTTTTTCTGATTTCCACAAAGAGACAACACACAAAAATCTATAAAAAAATAATTAAGAAAATGACTTACTAATGAATCTGTGATTTACAAAAACAAAACAAAAAAGGCTTAATTAGACTTAATGCATTCCAATAATCCAGAACAAAAGTTTAAGGCGCTGACTTTAGCCTGTTCAAAGGTATTTTATGGTTCTAAAGTAGCAACAAGTTAAATGACTAAAAGCAAAAAACAACCTATAATTATCGCTTTTTTAACTTTTTCGTCTTTTAAACTGTTAATGTTTTCACACATGAAAGAAAAAATTTTTACCACTGAATTCAGACTCTCTTGCTTTTCTTTCCTTTTCGTTTCCGCTGTCATAATGTCTAATGTCCTTGGCGGGAAAATCTCGTTCGTTAATTTTTTCGGACTCAACATAGTGTTCAGCGTAGGATTAATACCTTTTTTCTTCACTTTCTTTTTGTTAGACTCTATAAACGAGGTGTATGGAAGAAAAAAAACAAGAGAAATAATTTGGACAACCGCTTTTGCATTAGCCTTCGTGTTTTTAGTAATCATTGTTTCGACTTACCTGCCTTTTGCTGAAAGAAGCTGGGTGAAAGAGGACTCTTTCAACTCGGTTTTTTCAACAAGCGTAAGGATGGTTATCGCCAGCCTCATTGCATTCGTGTTAGCTGACTTAAACGACGCTCTTGTTTTTTCCAAGTTGAAGGAGATGTTCAAAGGCAAGCTACTATGGTTAAGGGTTAATGTAAGCAACGTGGTTGGACAAACATTAGACACTTTTGCGTTCATGTTCCTCGCTTTTTGGAACTTTTTTGACTTAGTAAAAGGATACGATGCTTCGTTCGTAATAGCACTTGCATTGCCATACCTAGCACTAAAGCTATTCTTGTCATTAGTGAACACGCCATTCGTGTACGCAGGAGTAAAGTGGCTCAAATCATGACAAAACATTAAAGCGCTAATATTTTTACAACGCAAGCCAAAGTCCAAAAAAATTCAAAACAAAAAAATGCACGACAAAGACTTAAAGACGACTAAAAGCAGTTCGCGTAAAAGACCATCAAGTCTTTTGAAATAAAAAGCCTTATGGTTCTAAAAAATCATTTCTTGGAAAAGTAAATGAACAAACCCAAAAATCCTAAAACGAGCAAAACCAAAATCGCAGGTAAAACCCAGTTTGGCAAATCAACTGAAAAGCTTTCAACAGTTTTTTGAGGCTCTATTGTTTGAGAGGGCAAAGAAGGACTTGGCGAAGGACTCGCGCTAGGTTTTTCAATAGGTTTTAGAGAAGGCGAAATATCTTGCTTTTCCTCTAACGCAACAACCGTAAAGCTTTTATTTAAATCAGCGTACTTCAAAGATTTGGTACTGTTCCAAATAGCAATTGAAAAATTATAATCGCCGGCTTTTGACGGAACCCAAGCCTTATAAAAGACTGTCTTGAATGCTACGCCGCTTTTAATCTGCGAAATAGAGAAAGTTTTAGCGAACAAATTATCTGAGCCAGCATTTGAATCAAAGATATTCACATCCACCAAAAAAGACCTTTGACCTTGCAAACTATGATAAATCGTAATCGCAAAGTCAGAAGTCACTGAAACAACCAAAGGAGAAACATTAAAGTCTCTTATCGCAACCCTGCTTCCGCCACCATAATTGCCACTGCTTGAAGAACCTGAAGACCCGACGCTAGAACCGCCTGAAGAACCACCGGAACCGCCGCTACTAGGAGGAGTTGTAGGCGGAGAAGGACACACAGGACAAGGGCCGCCACAATCAACGCCTGTTTCACCTTGGTTTTGAACACCATCAGTACATGAAGCAGAGGGAGGCAGGGGAGTACAAGCTGGACACACATCGTTACCGCAATCAACGCCTGTTTCAGAATCGTCCTGAATACCATTATTGTTGCAAACCCTCGTGAACTCGTCTTCAATAACGAAAGAATGCCTAAGTCCACTCACTACAAAGCGCCCTTCTGAAACAGAGCATGAAATCTGGCCAGAGCTTGGGCAGGTTATTTTAGTACAAGACCTTGTCAATTCTTCAAGAAGTATTTTTTCGCTT
>JBBISX010000049.1:0-5808 GCA_037441005.1 Candidatus Iainarchaeum sp. | reverse complement strand
GAAAGACTTTATACAAAATTGAGCCCTTTTCTCATCAGTGCCTAAATTGCAAAGAGACTCACAAGTGGACCTGTTCTTGCTTATCTCCTGATCAAGCTTTGCTTTCCTCTGCACATCCTGAAGCTTTGTCTGTTGCTCAGTAAACTGCTGAGAAACAAGCTGAAGAACAAGCATAGACACAGCCAAAAGTACAAAAAGAACTATGAAAATTTGGATTGCCATTTCCATTCCTTTTTGCTTCATGTATTCACCACTACTTTGCCTTGCAAAGAATCCCACTCAATGAAAATTGTTTTACCCTGGGCTTCAAAATCCTCAGAAAGTATGTCCTGAGAACTGAGCCTTGAAACAACATCAGATCTGGCTATATTAAAAGCCGTGTCTGACCGAACAATATAACAAGTTTTAGTATTTAAACTTTGCCCATAGTTTTCAGAGTTGCACTGTTCAACCAAAGCGGCGACCTGTGAAGAATCCAAAGACTTTACTTCCAAAAGATTCAAACCAGAGCCGTTGTCTTCAGCCTTGAAATTTTTAACATCATAACCAGCTTGGTCAATCAAAGTCTGACTAAACATTATGACCAAAGAGCCAACTACAATAAGCACAAAAAGAGTAATGAAAATCTGGATAGGCATCTCCATAAAGCAATAAATAAGATTAAGAAAAATATAAAACTTCCTCTACATAGCCTGCAGAAACAAACAAAAAACCTAAAAGCAAAAAAAAGCCCAAATGACAAAAAAACTAACAAAAAAGACAAGATAAAAAAGCAAAAAACCAGACAAAAAAACGGAGAAACAGAGACTAAAAACTTACAAATAAAAACAAACTAAAACACAACAAAACAAAAAAGCATGCTAAAGCCATTATGCAAATGTCCAATAAAACATATAATCACACAAAAAAAAGACATTACAAATGCAAGACTCGGAAAAAACAAGCGTATTTGACATAATAGGGCCGGTAATGATAGGGCCGAGTTCATCACACACCGCAGGCGCGGCAAAAATCGGGCTTCTTATGAATAAAGCCATTAAAGGAAAACTGAAAATAGCAAAAATAATATTGTACAATTCTTTTGCAGACACTGGAGAAGGACACGGAACAAAAACCGCAATAGTAGGAGGCCTAATAGGAATCGACACGCACAACGAAATAATAAAAGAATCTTTGACAATAGCAGAAAAAGAAAACATAAAAATAATATTTGCGGAAAAACACGACAAAACAAAACACCCAAACTCGACAAAAATAATATGCAAAACAACAAAAGGGCTTTACACAGGCTTTGGAGAATCAATAGGAGGAGGAATGATAAAATTCAAAATAGAAAAAGCAAGAGAGAAAAAAAGAGAAGAGTTAAGTAATCTTGCAATGGCTAAAAGCAAAGCATTAAAAGGAGTGGTTGCATGGAAAGCTTCTGGGAAACACTAAAAAAATCAAACAAAAGCATATGGGAAACAACGCTAGAAAGAGAAATACTAATTCAAAAAAAAGCAAAAGAAGAAATAATGGCAGAAATGGAAAAAAGGCTTCAAATAATGGAAAGAGCAGCAAAAAAAGGAATAACGGAAAACATTACCACAAAAAGCGGCATGGTCAAAGGCAACGCGAAAAAGTTTTATGAAAAAACGAGAAAAGAAAAAAAGATTGTGAACGAAATCACGGCAAAATCAATAGCTTACTCGCTAGCAGTTTCAGAAGTAAACGCCTCAATGGGCCTTATAGTAGCAGCCCCTACAGCAGGGAGTTGTGGAATATTGCCAGGAGCAATAATAGCCCTATTAGAAGAGACTAAAAGCCAAAAGGAAAAAGGAACAAAAGCGCTTCTCACAGCAGCAGGCATAGGATTAATAATACAAGAAAAAGCGACTTTTGCAGCAGCAGTAGCCGGATGCGGAGCTGAAGTAGGAGCAAGCGCGGCAATGACCTCAGCCGCAATAACAGAATTTTTTGAAGGAACAAAAGAACAAGCACTAAACGCAGCAGCAATATCGCTTAAAAGCTACTTAGGGCTGGCGTGTGACCCTATAGCAGGCTTGGTAGAAGCCCCCTGCATAAAAAGAAATGCAATAGCAGTTGCAAACTCTCTCACAGCAGCAGAAATGGCATTGGCTGGGATAGAAAGCGCAATACCTTTCAACGAAGTGGTTGAAGCAATGCTAAGAATAGGAAAAAAACTGCCGGAAGAACTAAGAGAAACATCAAAAGGCGGGCTTGCCACAACACAGACAGCATTAAAAATAAAACTCAAACTAATGTGCAAAAACTAAAAAGCGAAAAAATCAGAAAAATCAAGGCGGAGAAAAATCAGGCACGATAACTACCTTTACAGAGTCAGAAGAAGTGTTTCCTGAAGAATCTGATACCTTTAAAGTTACTTCATACTCTCCTGCTTCATTAAAAGATTTTTCAAAACTCAAACCCTCGTGGATTTTTTCGTCTCCCAAAAACCACTCAGCCTTGACATTATCACCTGAAGGGCTAAAAGCATTACCCCAAAAATTTACCACCACCGAGCCTTCTGAAAGAGTCGCCTTATAAGTGTCTGCAAAAGCCTTCGCGACAGGACTCAAATTGAAACCTGAAACAGGCGAAATGTTGTGAGGCTTTTTCTCCTTATAAACCCAAAAATTAAAAGTAACAGCCCTATTGCCCCTCAAAGGAATAGCCCTATTTACAGAATACCTTTCCTCTCCCTTCAAAGTACCAAAAACAAATTTCTTATTAGTAATTGAAGTTATCGTTTCCAACAAAACGCCTTGAAGGTATTCAATGTCATAACCGCCTGACAAGTCTATTAAATTGCCCTTAGTGGCAGTCGCCAATTCCTGCATGTCTTTTTTTATCTCCTGAACCAAATAATCAGAAGTATGAGTGCCTTTCACGGCATCGCACTCAGAACAAAATGCTTTCCCACAACAATTAGATCTTTCTTCATACAAATAAGGCCAATATTGCCCTTTATCATTGCACAAATTTATAGTTATAGGATAATCTGGACTCGTAAAAATAGGAACCACACGATAATCAGTATCCTTAAGAACGCTTATAGCATGCTTTATTGTCTTATCAGCCCTTTTAAGCCTGTTTTGATCTATTAAATCAGAATCGCAAACACTATAATAGAGTCTTCTTTCATAATACTTCCACTTAGACCCCTCTATTTTTTTTGAAAAAGTCGCGTCAGACTCAGAACCAGTGCTCAACTCGTCAGAAACAGGAAAAATCAAAGTCAAAACAGGGTCAGGAGAATTCAATTGCTTTCTTTCCATGTCCTTGACAGCATAAGCAACACCAGTTGCCCAATCCTCATAATAAAATCCTCTTAAAAACCTCTTATAATTAGGAAACTCTAATTCCCCTTTGCTAATACAATAATAAGCATCATCTTTGTAAGTATTCACAGAAATCATGTCATCTTCCAAATAATACTCGCTGTAAGGATTCTTCAAAGTATCAACAAAATACTTGTTGTAGAGCCCAGAATCTTTTTTAATCTGAGCGCAGTAATTCACAGGAGGCCCAAACTTATTATTAAACTCCTCAAAACCAGAGTCGATGCATTTTGCCTGAGGAACATTAATTTTCCGACAACTAACCTCTTCGTTTTCCTTCAAAATATAAATGATTGTTTCTATTGCCAACTCCTGATCTTTAAAATAATCTTCAATATTAGGTATTACATTGCTTATGTTTTCTAAATCATCAGCAAGGCTCCTTGAGCCATCGATCACAAAAACAAGCCTAACCTTAACCTTTGGCGGAAAAACTTCAAGGTAATAATTATCTTTTCCATAAATAGAATCAAGCAAATCAGATATTTTTCTCTCAACATCAAGCTCCTGATTCCTATACATGACCTTTCCGTCGCGCTGATATACTATTTCGCCAAGCAATTCACCGATTGTCATCTTAAGGCCTGGCTCTGTAACTGAAAGTATTTCGCCTATATCCCAAGCCGCTTTATTCAACTCAAAATTTCTCCTGCTTTGCTCGTAAGCATCTAAAGAATGATTTACATTATTGAAATTCACCAAAAACCAAGCAGACAAAAGTAACAAAGCAATAACTACCCCGGAAATTATGTAAGAATCAGCACTCACCCTTTCACCTCATAACACAAAGAAAGCACGCCCAAACAATTATTACCCTTTTCATCCGGCACGGCGACAAAATAAGGCAACTTACTCGTACAATCATCAGTCTTGCCGAAGCTTTTTTTCAAAGCACCACAGCCAAAAGACTCTACTATTTCCACACTATAACCAGAACTTGTCTCCAACAAACAAAAATTCTGAGGCTTGCTTGAAAGGTTCTGCCTCGTAAAACCGCCTGCCTTTTCCCAACAATCAAGTATAAAACTTAATTCATACTTGGATTTTTGAAGCGGCTCTATTTGTGAAGAAGTAATCTGCATAGTTGCAACAGAATTTGAGCCTAAAAAAGCCAAAAAAAGCACAGCAAACACTATAATAGTAATCAAAAGAAAAGCAGATACGACAGAATACATTCCCTTAACAAAAGCCATTGAAATCACTCGCCACGCAACATTATCTTGCCTTGCGCTCCGCTTCGCTCCACCAATAAGTAGGTTATAGAAGCTGCATCAACAACACCCTGCTGAGCCTCGCATAAAATTTTCTTGCACTTCTCTATTTCGCTGTACTTTATACAAATACTGTCATTCTCCTGCCTGAAAACACCTGACTCGGTTAAAGGATTGTACCTGACGCTATAATTAATTGCGGTACAAGCCTCGTTCTCCAGAGACTGAATAGCCAACAAGTCCCTTTCAACTCTTTCCAAATCAGGCCTCAAGTAAGTGAAATTATTGATTAGCCAATACAAAGTAATTACTGCAGAAACCGTTATGGCAAGCCAAATAATTATTTCGTTGGTGATGCTGCCTTTCATAACTAACCCCTGCAATTCAACTTAGCAACACCTGCTTCCTTTTCAACATAGCACCTGTAATTAGCTATATTGAACGCTGACTTATGCTCAGGCGTATCCAAATCTAAAGCATAATCCCTTATACCACAGGAAACAACAACGCACTTGGTATTGCTTGAATAAGTCAAGCATATAGAATTTTTCGCACTGCTTGAAACAAGCTTTGAGCCGCTTGCAAGCCTGACACTTTCGGAAACAAGCATTCCATTGTCGCCAGAACATACAAAGTCAGCCAACTGCCCAAGCTTGTTAATAGTGTTTTCTAATTCCTGAACCTTGGACTTTTCCTGCATGTCAACTACAAGAAAACCTATTATAACAACACCAAACAAAGCCGAAACAAAGCCCGCGTAAAGCCAAACAGCCTGTTCCATAACAATACTAAATATTTTACAAAAATATAAAATAAATGCCTAAACAGAAAAAGCGCTTTATGCCAATATTGCCTGAAAAAACGGCAAAAAGCCAAGGTAAAACCAAGAAAAAGGCACTGAAGGCTTTATCGAATCTACAATGCCTTGTTACTCAATATTTCTCAGTTAATATCACTTAAAGCTTTTTGGCATTTCAAAACAAAAACCCTTGGATTATGATTTGTAGACTTATATTAAAACAGACAAAGTATAAACAGTTAAAGCAGACCAAAAAAAACCCAAAGACAAAATTTTAAGGAACTTTTACACAAAAACAATACATGAATTTTTCTGAAATAGCAGCGATAAAAAGTTGCCATGAGCACAGTTCCAAGTATTAGAGAAATACAAGTCCGGAAAATCTTACCTCGCGCCTTGAAATATATGTTGAGGGCCCCGGTCCCGGAGGCACCACTTTTTTTTGCTTTTTCATGCG